>DATFKV010000131.1:0-6595 GCA_035268465.1 Cryomorphaceae bacterium
GATCTCCTTCTGCATCGTAGAAGTATTTTGAGAGCAAATATTTGACCTCTGACGAAAGGCCTGCGGCCACATCTTCTGCTAATCCCATATTATTTTGCTAGTCTAATACCTGCAAATTGCCATTGTAGGTGTGGATGAAAGAAATTGCGGTAAGTCTTTCGGCTATGCCCTGGTGTGGTTGCGCCGGATGAACCACGCAATACCATTTGATTGATCATAAATTTACCGTTGTATTCTCCCAGAGCTCCGGGCGCTTTTTTAAAACGAGGATAAGGAAGGTACGCACTGTTGGTCCATTCCCAGCAGCTACCCCATTTAAAATTTTCTGAAGCGACCTCCCATTCAAATTCAGTCGGCAGCCGCAGTCCTTTCCATTGCGCGAATGCCGCTGCTTCGTAATAACTCACGTGTACGAGAATATCATTTTTGTCAATCTTCTTCAGACCTGACATGGTGTAGCGTTGCCATTCACCATCTATTTTATGAACGTAAAGGGGAGCGGCTATGTCATTCTGATTGATGAAGTCCCAAGCATCAGAATGCCAGAGATTGAAATCTTCATAACCTCCTGCCTCAATAAACTCGATAAACTCCCCAAAAGTGACCGGCCTGCTGGCTATACTGAATTCCTCGAGGTAAATCTGATGAATTCCTTTCTCATTATCGAAGAAAAATCCCTCACCTTCAAAACCTATTTTCTTCAATCCCGCTTCGGTATTGATCCACTCATAGCCTTCTCCGACGGCAGATTGGGTATCAAATTTTGAATCTATGTGATAGGTAGGAAAAAAAGGTTGATGCCCCAAAATGAACTTGATATCAGTCAACAGCAACTCTTGGTGTTGCATCTCGTGTTGAAGGCCGAGTTCTATTACCTCAAATAAACCCCTATCTTCCTGATTACGTATTAGTTCGACTATCTTTTCGTTCACATAATTGCGGTAGTCGTAAATTTTGGATGTCTCCGGTCGAGTCATCAAACCGCGATTGGAGCGGAGCACGCGTTCCCCTACATTGTTGTAATAGCTATTGAAATGATAGCCGAAAGTTTCGTCAAACTCTTGGTAATTTCTGCTATACTTTTTTAGAGCAAAAGTCTCGAAGAACCATGTGGTATGCGCCAAATGCCATTTCGGTGGAGACACGTCCGTAACAGGTTGCACGGGATAGTCTTCGGTTTTAAGTGGTGAGCAAATTTCCTCCGTTCTATTTCTTATTTCTAAAAAACGATTCGAAAGAGTAGCTTGAACAGATTCTAACTCTGTCTGAGTAATTTCAGTGTATGATTCCATCATAAAGATTCCAGCCTCGAAAATACAATTTTCAAAAACCGGGCCGGGCTCAGGAAAGTTTAATTTTTTATTAAGACTTTTTCCGTATGAGTCGTAAGCCCTCCTGTTATGACAACCATATACAGTCCATTGTTCAAATTTTTAGTCAATCTAAAGGTATCTCGCCCTCGAAATTGCTGTGAATGGTGCAAGATTCCGTTTTGATCATACACGGAAAGGAGGTAAACTTCATTCTCCAAAAGTTCATCGCAAGACCATGGTAATCCTACGGTGTGGGGATTCATAAAGAAACATTCAATGTTTTTGTCAGCTCCATCCAAATTCCCGATAAGGTATTCACTCCAAAAATGAACATGTCTTTCATATGCATTCCAAGCATTTTGATCAGAGTTCCACTCTTTAAAAAGAGTTATGTTTAAGTTGCCATCTTCGTCGTAAGTAGCTTCCACACTTTCTTTTGTATCTCCATCAGGATCCAGGGCATCAAAAGAATTAGAATTTTCTACTTGCCCCAGCGGATTGTATGAAAGAGCTTGAACGGATTGCTCAACCCATTGTTCCAAGGAAGTATTCCACATACTCTCCAACAGGTTTATTAATTGATTGTCAGAATTGTACTCATATCTTCTATGCGACATATTCACCCAAACGTTCAAGGAGTCCACCCAGACTTGAATCACTTCAGAACTCAGTTCTTGATCTTCATTAAATTCTCGGATTTTTCTTCTCTTTGGTTCCCAAACCATATTTGGCGTAAGCCATGTATAACTTACCTCTTCACTTATGTCATAGTGAGCATTGTAAAAATACTCTTGCTTCGAGTCAAGCATCCATTCATTGGATTCATACTTCTCTATGGTTTCGCGCGACACGAGCCCCATAAAATTTCGAGTATAAAATGTCCGACGTTGGTTTTCAAAAGACTCGTTTGAGGAATCCCACTGCTTCAAGACCCTGTATTCTACGGCACCATCATTATCGTAACTGAATATTCGCTTGATAGATTCAAGCCATACGTCTGCTTTTTTCTCAAACTCGTTTTCCAGCAGCAGACGACCTTGGTTGTCGTAATCAAAAGTAACTTTCTTGAATTCTCGAAATTCGGCCTCTAAACTGTCCTTTGTATAGAAATAGGTTGAATCTTTAAGAAAACGCTGATTGTAGAGAAGATCGGGATTGTTCGGCCTTAAACCATCGAAGCCGAAGAAGCCATTCATCGTATTGGATTTCTCTTCAATGCCTGACTGCCCTTTGACCGAAAAGGCCATTAAAAGCACGACGAGGGTTAATATAAAAGGCTTTACATGAAACATTGACTCGCAATCAGTGGCATAAGATACAAAACTTTATGCTAAGATTGATCGAATCGAAAATCGGCCATTAGTCTATCATCTGTCGGGCGGCATTTTCTGCTGAGATTAAGGCCGGATTTCTTACAACATCGGAGAGGGGAATTTCCAGATCACCCGTTTGTACCATAAGGTCTTCAAGACTATTGGCAGATTTCACAAGTAGGCGCTTCAACTTCTTGGCTGACAGGTCGGGATTCAACCCCCATATCAGGGCAGCAACTCCTGAGACAACGGGAGCGGCCATACTGGTGCCTGACTGTGACTTGGTTTTGTTGCCCGGTGCCAAGCTATTAATTTCTACTCCGGGAGCTACTATATCTACGGATTTCTTTCCGTAATTTGAGAATTCAGCCAGAAACAATGCATTTGGTTCAACGCCGGTCGCAGCGACGGTAAGAAAATTTTTGGCGCTCTTCTTTCTTCCCAGTGTACCATCGGGATAATTGATCATATCGTCATTGTCCGCAGCGTCATTTCCTGCTGCATGAACAAGTAGAACGTCATTTTTTTCGGCGTACTTGATTGCATCATAAACCAGATCAACTTCTGGAGAGTAAGACTTGCCGAAACTCATGTTAATTATCTTGGCTCCATTATCAACCGCATAGCGAATGGCCAGAGCAATGTCTTTATCTCTCTCATCGCCTCCGGGAACGGCACGCAAAGGCATGATGACAGCATTGGAAGCAATTCCATCGACGCCTTTGTCATTGGACCGAACAGCCGCAATAATACCCGCCACATGTGTACCGTGTGAGGGGTCTTCTGCCCAGACCATCTTGTTTCCATAACCAATGGGAAGCTCATCTTCGTTCACCAGGGGCCTGGGATCAAAGTCAGGATTTAAATTGTATTCCAGATAGGTCTCAAAATATTCGGACCCGTCTTCCAGATATTCGTTTAGTCCTTCTCGCTCAGCCAATAGGAGAAAATTTCTGACCTGTTCACCGTCTTCGGATTCCGGATTCCAGCTTTCTAACTTTTCGGCTGAAAAAGAGTCTCCACCCACCTCTTCGAAGTAAAATGCCTGTGCACCTTTATAGAGTGAGGCGAGCTGTGCGTATTCAGAGAACTGAGCTTCAATGGCCTTCAACTCAGCTTCAAACTCTTCTTTGTATTCAAGATATTTCGCATAATCTTTCTCTTCACTTTTGGAAATTGACTCAACTTCTCTATTCTCAAATCGTTTGGAATAGGCTCGGTAGAGTCGCGTTAATTCCAGCGTTTCATTCTTAATATTTTCCCCTTGAGGATTTCCGAGAAAGTTCCAACCATGAACATCATCTATGTATCCGTTGGCGTCATCATCCAAACCATTATCGGGAATTTCATCAATATTCGTCCAAATTTTTCCTTCGAAATCCTCATGGTTTATATCCACTCCGTCGTCAATTACGGCCACAATGATAGTCTCGAGTGGCCTGTCTCCAATCAGTTCCAATGCATCATTCACTTCGGCTCCCGCAATTTCTCCTTCTACGAAAGATAAATTGAACCAATCCGTCTTTTGCTGAGCTTGAATGGAAAGATTTAGACCAATTAAAATAAGTAGGGTGATATATGTTTTCATCGAATATGGCTTTAGGTAAAGAGAAACGCCAACCCTGTCATGGAGGTTGGCGATCAAACTGCAAATCTTGTTAAATGTCAAAATCTTTTGGAAACGCCGAATCGACCACCGGAAAGATTATTTCCTCCGCCGAACTCGAGATTGATTCCCCAATCGCTGCTCCAGTAGTATCGGCCACCCACCTGCAAGCCCAGATCAACATCGGAATTGTAATCATCGTCTATTCCGGAAATGAACCCAAGACTCAAACCGGCATAGAAATCCCAATCACGTGGAATTTCCAAGAGGGTGTTGAAGTGGTAATCACCTCGTCCTGAAATGGAAAAGTAGTCAAAACCCAAATCCAATGCGATTTGTCCTCCGACAGTTATGTCGGGATGAACTCCGAAATCCATTCCGAAATAGACGGGAACACCGGAATCAAACAGACCGACACCGAAGTTTATTTGCTTCCCTCCTTCCCCTATAGGACTTTGGGCAAATGTCCCTAAAGAAAGGCAAGTGGTAATAAATACAGTTAGAATGATTCTCTTTAGCATAGTTTCAATTTTCTTGGTCGGCAAATATAAGGCTTTGCAGCGTTAAGACCTTGCTAAACAAAGTCGGAAAAGTCATAGAAAACAGGAATATTTATTAAATGGGGTTAAGACCACATTGATGAACGTCAACGATTGATTCTGAGTTCATAAGTGTCACGAACAGAGCAATAGCTTTAAATCGTTGGCTCGACGTTTTTCACACACCTTTTCCATCAATTTGCTCTTGAATAATAACAGCCCTATGAATAGGGTGAAGCGGGTTTGCACTACCCTTCTATCCTTCTCATGGCTTGAACCTCAACTCTCAAGTCACCCTTTTTTTGAGTCTGCTTTTTTCAGCATCATGTCTAAATCTGAAGCTCCGGAAGATAGCCGCCGCAAAGAGTTTAACTTGGCAACAGCCTCTTCTCATGGCCTGTCGCGTTTCTATACGTCCGAATGATTGACGATCTTAAAAGGACGACTGCTAACAAGCTTTGTGACTACCGCACTAAAATTTATGCATCAGTAGATCGCTTCTATCTTGTGAGAGATGGATCCTAGTTCTACCGTCTCCCCGACTTCTTTTCCTTCCATGGCTCGCATCAGTGGGGCCGCCATGGAGATACCCACCACAGAAACACCTTCTACATCCATTCTTTCGTGCGCCGCTCCAATCAGTGCTACCAGTTTATCCGTTTTGACTAAGGCGCCAAAACCCACTTTCTTATTTTGAACTTTCGTTGATATACTATTGAGTATATATATTTCCTTTTCGAGAATTTCCATACTGTGGGTTAAAAAATCCATTTCATGAAGTGTTTCTTCGGCCTTCGAATCAATATGTCGATTGTCCATATCATCATTGGAAGCTTGATCCAAACGAGTACGTTCCTCCTGTTTGAAATCGTTAAGCACTTCTTTTTTATGAGCTTTGAACGACTCAATTATGGAATTCTTGAAGGAAGCGTCTATTTTAATTTTTGACATTTGGTGATTTTTATTCTTTCCCGAAATATAAGCATGTCAGTGATAATTGTAGGCAAATCACTCTCGAATACTATGATTTATTCATATCGACTTGATTCCGTGCCTTATGAATCGCCGTGGTAAGTGGAACCATATTATTCTGCAAGGTTTGCAATAAAACACCTTACCCGGTAAATACTTAACATTCCTGTTAAATTCGCTTTTTTATTTATTGACAAATTCCCTCAGTATCTGAAAGATTTACAATCATACAACAAAGATTTATAGATGAAAAAACATACGTATGACTTCGGCTTGATAGGCAATTGCTCATTTCTTGCATTGATCGGAAGAGATACCAATTTTGAGTGGATGTGTTTACCTCGATTCGACAGCAGCTTTGTATTTGGCTCCTTGGTAGCAGGCGAAGAGAAAGGGGGAGAATTTAGTGTGAAACCTTGTCACGATAATTATACTTCCGATCAAAAATATATTGACAATACCAATATACTTTGCACAACCATTTGCGACGGCGAACACGAATATAAAGTGACTGATTTCGCCCCCAGATTCATGCAGCTGGATCGGTATTATCGCCCGAGGATGGTCATTCGCAAAATAGAACCAACCAAGGGAATCCCCAGAGTGCACGCCATCTGCAGGCCTAAGGGCAATTACGGCGATACTGACTTGGAAGTTGAAACCGGCAGCAGCCATATTCGGTACAGTGGTCTGGAAGAAAACTTGCGTTTGACTACCAACATTCCCCTTAGCTACATTGCCGAAAATAAAGAATTCGTTCTTCGGGAGACCTACTACATGATTTTAACCTATGGTGTTCCTTTGGAAGGATCCATGCGAGAGACGGCAGAGAGTTTTCTCGACCGAACAATC
>DATFKV010000132.1:0-5516 GCA_035268465.1 Cryomorphaceae bacterium
TTACAAAGAGAATATCATTGATGTATGCATAGGCGTCAGTCACTGCGCTGTCTTGTCGATACTGTGCCCGGAAATCCAAGGTTCCTCGAATGTCCTTTTGCGCATAGTCCAAGCCTTGCAGGTCAACACCATCTATTTGACCGGAAAGAGAAGCGTAGATGTCGCTAGAGAAATCTACATAACCACCGATGTCAGCGGTTACAAATGTATCCTCAATGGAAAAAGCGAATAAGGCATCCTGATTTGTCAATTCTGCATCAAATAAAATATCAGAATATTTGTAGCCTGCGTAATTCAGCGTATCCACTTCCATTTCAGCACAAATATGAGGAATGGAGTCGGTGATGTCTTCGGTGGTGGCGATGAGCGAAAAGTCGGCAGCCAACGTTTCGGGCATGTCGAGGTATTTGCCAATCTCCAGCCTTTCAGAGCCTGCATGGAGTGTAAGTCCTTGTTTGGCGGCAGCCCAACCATCTCCTTCTGCTTCTATACTTATGGTTCCGTATGCTGAGTTTAATTGACCATTCAATTTCGCTTTGTCCGAATGATAGCGTCCCGAAAATTCTGCGTTGAGGTAAGCAGGTATTTGAGCGGGATCGGTTCCTCCGTAAGCCAAAAAGGGTTGCAGATCACTCTTTTTGAGATTTAACTTCAAGTTGTTCAGGGTAAGATCGCCCGGCCATAAGCTGTCCTTTCCCGCTATGAGGGAAGCATTCATAGCAATGGAACTATTACCTGTCTTAAGGTTCAATTTGTTTAAATCCACAGATTCACTGTTTCCATTCGCTTTAAACGAAAGGAGAATATCTGCTGCGGGAACGGGAAGAGAATCCATTTCCAGCGCTTTGTAAATTTGTTTGATATCGCTGCGCGCAATCCGCGTGTCGCTGATGGAAGCATCCAAATTTGAAAATCGATTGGCGCTAATTAGTTCATCCACATTGCTGTATGTCAGCAGGGCGTTGAGGTTTATTCGCGAATCGCCATACTCCAAAAAGACGTCGGCGGCTTTTGCCTCGGACGGACGAAAAGCAAATTCGCCACTAAACTCCTGCAAGTTGGTAAACTCGTTATAGGCGCCGGTCAGCGATTCAAGGTCGGCGGCAAAACCTTCTGATCCCATTTCCAAATCCTCGGCCAGCATCTGAAAATCTCGGAGGTGGTGTAAGGTGTCCTTACCTGAAAAGGCTTTGACCTCAATGCCGTCGAGGATAAGATTCGCCAAGCCCACGGTGAGATCAGGGAAGAAGTCGGCTGCTTCTGATGAACTTGATTCCGTTTGAGGACCGGCCGTTTCTTCCTGTGTCGGTGGCAACGGAATCAGAAATTGGCTATCGGCCAACGACAACTCCTTCATGAAATACCTGTTCCGAACCAAATCTATTTCTTCCGTATTGAGGTAGAGATTGCCCAATTTGAAATGGTATGGTTCATCTGTTCCCATCTTCAACATCAGGTTGGTATTGGATACCTCCAAAACCTCCAAACCCAACTCTGGTAGTGCAGTATCACTGCTGCTTTCGCTGCTACCGGAGGCGGAAATCTGCGTGTACACATTGGTATTTTCGATGGTGATGCTCTCGGCGAGATAGGCTTGATTTTCCAAGTCGAGTTCATCCATATCCAACTCAAAGAGGCCTATGTCCAGATCGATGGAATCGCCCGTAGTGCGGTCTGCGTAAATGAAATCAATCGCTTCGAGGTTTACGTCTCCAACGGAAAAATCCCAGCCACCCGATGAAGTGTCGGTCGCGGCCGTATCGGTGGCGGTGGAATCGGCAAAGCCGTTCGTGATAAAGTCGAAATTAAAGTTTCCGTTCTTATTAATGAAAATCTTGCCTTCCACACCGCTCAGGTTCACCTCGTCAATACGTATGGTCTTTGCGAAAAGCATTCGCCAACCGGGATAGATTTCCAGATCGTCGATGAAGGCTAGTCGGTCTCCCTGAGGGTCGTCCAACGCGATATCTTCCAATCCAATAAAAAACGGAAGGCGAAGATCAACATCCCCTATGCTTAGTTTTCCGTCTGTCTTTTCATTAAAGAAAGAAGTACCTTTCTTTACGGCATAGTCGTGCACCGCGGGGACTTTCCACACGATGAATACGAGCACAAAAATGAATATGAGCACAAAAAGAATCCATTTAAAAATCTTTCCCAGGACTTTTAAGGACTTTTTGAAGAATTCTTTCATTTAGTTTTACTTGCGAATGAATCAGCAAATGATGAGCCAAGATGTGGTGAAAAGTACGAACTTTTCGGGGGTTGCGCGGATAATCGGCTTGATCCTCTTGGCTTTTGTCTGCGCTCTAGTGGTGCATTTGATAAACCACAAATTTCTCTTATCCGAAAATCCTACTGCCCTCAGGGATGGAGTTAGTGTTGCCACTGCTGACGATGCCTCTTACATCAGACCTGCTCTCAACTTTTTGAGTACAGGAGAGTGGAGGGGCTCAAGTCCGGGTGTGGCTGCTTATGTAGTGCGGTCTCCCGGCTACGGGATGGTCTTTGGCCTTTTTGCCTACCTATTCGGCGAGACCGGTGGTCTCCGGGTACTGGTTCTGTTTCAATTGACCCTATGGAGTTTAGCTGTTGGCGCCATTCCGTTTCTCGCTCGCAGTCTTGGATTAAACGAAAAGATATCCTGGTTACTTGGCGTTTTTATTTCCCTTATGCCCATGTTTTATGGATTTCTTAGCTATACCCTCACTGAGGCATTGACCCCTTCGCTGGTGATTTTTTTCTACACTTTTCTTTTTCGAGGGGTGAAGGGCCATTCGCAATTTCTCCTGCTTTCGGCCATAATGCTGGGGTTTGCCATCCTTGTCAGGCCCAATTTGATCCTATTGATCCTTTCTTACTTACCTTTCTATGGCTTGCTACGAAAGCGACTCGTTCCACTATTCCTTCTTGCGCTGCTGCCGATGGTGTTGTGGCAGGTGCGCGTGCACCGCTTTGCAGGAAGGGTAGACCTACACCCCATCTACCACAGCGATGCAGCCGATCTGTACCGACCGTTGCACGAAGCCGTGTGGGATTTTCACAAAATGACGGGGCAGACAGGGAGTAAATTTCACACCTCGATCAACTTGCTCTGGGAAGCGGCACGAGGAAATGTATCTGAGGACTATGCCGCAAGCGTAGCCATTCGGTCCATGGACTACAGCGTGACGCACACCTTTGGCGCCCCCGAATTGGCGAGGGCCTATTATGCCTACATCGACGTGTTGAGGCAGCAGGTGACCTATTATGAGGCGAATTTGCCCATCACCAAAAAACTGTCGGGGGAAGAGGAATTGATCGCCGTCTTTGATTCACTGCGCGAAGAATACGTGGCCCAAAATTTTGTGCATGCATGGGTGGTAGCTCCGCTCAAGGTGGCGGGAATATTAGTCTCACACAGCAATCTTTCGCTATATATGTTTCAGAAGCCGTTGCGCGGTAACGTCCTGATGGAGGTATTGAGGTGGATATCCTTTTTCACCCATGTTTTTATCTTTTCCCTGAGTCTTATTTTTCTCTTTCGAAAGAAATCGAAGTCAGCTTGGGCACTGGTTCTTCCCGCCGCAGTATTTTTCTTTTACCTCATTTTCATACAGCGCGGGGTGGAGGAAAGGTACATGCTGCCTTTCTTGGTTCCGTTGTTTTTGGTGGGAGTGAGGGCTTTGTCGAGATGGCGCTTTTCAGGTTTTCACGGACTGCATAAGAATCCCGCTTCCTCTCGCGGACGGATCAGCGGAGATTTTTAGGTTCTCGTCCATGTAAATCTGCGGTATCTGTGAGAAAAAATAAGTGCTGCTCCCTCTGCGACCCCTGCGGATTCTCTGCGCTTCTGCGTTCATTAAAGCTAGTGGATCAAGGTTTGTTTTAACGCTGATGCCGCAAAGAAGTCGCGTAGAGCGCCGAGCGATAGTCCTCTTCTTAGCCGTGAAACAGTCTTGTCAGAGTTTCGCACAGATTTTATCAGAATTTTTAGCAGTTCTATTCATCTGTGATCATCTGTGAGAGACGAATAACCTCCAAATTCAAAAAACTCCCTTTATTTGTGATCCACCTACAAATCCCAACCCTATGAAAAGCATCGCTGTATTCTGTGCCTCGTCCAGAGGAGTAAATGATCTCTATTTCGATGCGGCGAAAAAGGCAGGTGACAGCTTGGCCTCCGAAGGTATCAAAGTCGTTTTCGGTGGCTCAAAACTTGGATTGATGGGAGCTGTAGCAGATGGCGCCTTGGAAAATGGGGGAGAGGTAATCGGGGTGCTCCCCACCTTTATGCGAAAGAAGGAGCTGGAGCACAAAGGGCTCACCGAACTGATTTTCGTAGAATCGATGCACGAGCGGAAGCTGAAGATGCACGATTTGAGTGACGGAGTGATCGCTCTGCCTGGCGGTTTCGGCACGTTCGAAGAACTTTTTGAAATGCTGACTTGGGCGCAATTGGGGCTGCACACGAAGCCCATCGGGATTCTCAATGTAGCGGGCTATTACGACAAGCTGCTGGAGATGTTTGACCATATGACTGAAGCAGGTCTCTTGCGAAAGAGCTGCAAAGACATGGTTTTGGTAGCGAAAGAAACGCCCGAGTTATTGACCAAAATGAGGAATTATGAAGCGCCGCCTTCAGCGCTTTCCCTCCTTAAAGATCAGACTTAAGCACTATTCCTACTCGCATTGATATTCCCGTAGAGGGAGCGCACCACCAACTTGTTGTAACTTTCTTTCAATTTTTCGTTTTTGGAACCTTTCGTTTTCTCCAATTCTTTGATGCGAATGAGGGCATGTTGTTGAATGGTGAGCAAGGGCAAAACGATATTCTCCCTCAACTTGATGCTCGCCTTAATATCGGGATTGGTTTGAAGCAATTCATCTTGTCCCGAAATGAGCAACAGGTACTTTTTCGCTCGTAATGACTCTTCGTAAATCAACTTCCAGAATTCACCGAACTCCTTGTCTTTTTCCATATAGCGCGTCAGCTCAAAGTAGGTCTTGGAGAGCGACTGCATGGAATTTCCCAGAAGAGTTCTGAAGAAAAGCGAATTGATGTAAAGCTCTTTAATCTCCTCTAATCTGCCTTCTTTGTCAAAAGCTTCAAAAGCTTGTCCCAGACCATAAAATCCGGGGACGTTTTGTTTCAGTTGACTCCAAGCACCGACAAAAGGGATGGCTCTCAAATCTTCGAATTTCAATTTGTCGCTGTTGCCTCTTTTGGAGGGACGACTCCCGATATTGGTCTGTCCGTAGTACTTCAGTGTACTCATTTTTTCGAGGTAGGGGACGAATTTCGGATGGGCCTTAAAGTCGCTGTAAGCTTTATAGCTTATATCAGAAAGCTCTTCCAATGTGTTCCGGGCCTCCTCGCCCAAGATCTTTTCGGGAGAGTGAATAACCTGATTTTCGAGCCCTGCTGTGAGCAACTGCTCGAGATTGTGACGCGAGGACTCTTCTGTCCCAAAGTTGGAGCTGATCGTCTGACCTTGAATGGTCAGTTGGATTTGACTGCTGTCAATGGTGGGGCC
>DATFKV010000133.1:0-6512 GCA_035268465.1 Cryomorphaceae bacterium
CCACCTGAAAATTTCATTGAAATCGAATAATTAAGCCTTCCGCTTGAAAGACCAAGTCACAAAAAATTTGGCTACCTCCTCCCCTGCGGGATTGGTTCCCGTGGAGACCATGGTGAGCTTATCCGAAGCTCCGATGGCTAAAGAATCAATCAAGGCGACCAACTCCAATCCTTGTGCGCAGGTGAAAGTGATTTTCTGATTGGCTTTCTTGTAGTACTCGGCTCGAAAGTCGACCACCAGCATGCTGTACTTTCCCTTTCCAGCCTGACTTAATTGACAAAGCGCACCCGTCGAAAGTTCGGCTGCGCCAGCCATTGCAGCGAAATAAATCGATTTAAACGGATTCTGGGTTCGCCATTTAAAAGGAATGGTAACGGCACACTTTTCAAGACTCAACGACTTTATGCGTAGACTCCAAAATAATGCAGAAGGCAGTTTGGCGCCCAAGCCTAATTTAAATAGGAAAGGATTGGACACCTTTCGAATGTATTCTCGGGCTTCTTGATTGAGTGGTGGCACGGTTACCTCGGATTCCATAAATGAATTTCAAATAAAGACTAAAAGTAACCTATTCAATCATTTCTTTCTTTTGGCCGGGAAATCAGAGAGCTCCCGCCTTTATTTCATCAACTACATCGGGATCGAGTAAAGTAGAGGTATCACCCAAATTACTCGTATCCCCTTCTGCTACCTTCCTTAGAATTCGACGCATGATCTTACCACTTCGCGTTTTCGGCAGCCCGCTGACAAATTGAATTTTATCGGGTTTGGCAATTCGCCCGATTTCTGATACTACCGCTTCCACAATTTCAGCGCGAAGCTTATCGGGATTAGTTGGCTTCTCTTTGGTGATCACATAAGCATAGATACCCTGTCCTTTGATATCGTGCGGATAGCCAACCACTGCGCTCTCAGCGACGATGTGGTCATTTGAATTGATAGCATCTTCAATCTCAGCCGTTCCGAAGCGGTGTCCCGAAACATTGATCACATCGTCTACCCTACCGATGATTCGATACATACCCTTCTCATCTCTTTTGGCTCCGTCTCCGGTAAAGTAATACCCTTTGTAGTGAGAGAAATAGGTGTTTTTGCATCGCTCGTGATCTCCGTATGTCGTGCGAAGCATGCTGGGCCATGGAAATTTAATGGCGAGATAACCTTCCTCACCATTCTTCTCTATTTCGTTTCCCTCTTGATCCAGCAGTACGGGTTGAATCCCGGGTAATGGATAACCGGCAAAAGTCGGTTTCATAGGGCTGTGATTTCCCAAACCTGAAATCATGATTCCTCCCGTTTCGGTTTGCCACCAAGTATCTACTACCGGACATTTTTCTTTTCCGACGTGAATGTGGTACCAGTCCCAAGCTTCTTGGTTGATGGGTTCCCCCACCGTTCCAAGCACTTTCAAACTGTACAATCCATAGCTCAGCACATGATCTTCGCCGTGCGCCATCAAAGCGCGAATAGCAGTAGGTGCCGTGTAAAACTGATTGACTTGGTGTTTATCACAAACCTGCCAAAAACGACCCGGCCCCGGATAGGTGGGGACTCCTTCAAACATAACGGTTGTGGTTCCGTTCAGAAGGGGTCCATAAATGATGTAGGTATGACCCGTTATCCAACCAACATCGGCGGTGCACCAATAAATATCACTTTCATCGGGTTGAAAGACATTGGCAAAACTGTAGCCGGCGTAAACCATATACCCACCACAAGTGTGGACGACTCCTTTGGGTTTTCCGGTGCTTCCGGAGGTGTAGAGAATAAAAAGCATGTCCTCAGAATCCATTGGCTCGGCAGGACAATTGGCATCTACCTTCTCCAATTCTTCGTGGAGCCAAAAGTCTCTCCCCTCCTCCATTTTAACCGACCATTGGGTTCTTTCGGCCACCAAAACGCTCTCAACTGACGGACATTCTTTCAGCGCTTCATTGACTACAGCCTTTACGGGAATCTCTTTCGTGCCTCGAAACAAGCCATCGGCAGTGATAACCATCTTGCACTTAGAGTCATTTATTCTATCGGCCAAAGCATTGGCAGAAAACCCCGCGAAAACGACGGAGTGTACCGCTCCGATTCTGGCGCATGCCAAGACCGCAATGGTGAGTTCCGGAATCATGGGCATGTATAGCGCAATCCGGTCACCCTTATTTATACCTTTAGCTTTTAGAACATTCGCAAAGCGACAAACCTTTTCGTGGAGCTCACGGTAAGTGTACCGCACAAACCGCTCCTTCGGATCGTTGGGCTCCCAAATCAAAGCCAGTTTATTTCCTCTCTTTTCGAGATGGCGATCCAAGCAATTTTCAGTGATATTCAACTTTCCATTCAAGAACCACTTGACTGAAGGAGTTTCAAACTCCCATTCCACGGTCTGATCCCACTTTTTTATCCAAGAGTATTGATTGGCCACGCCATTCCAAAAATCTTCGGGCTGTTCCACACTCCTGGCATAAGTCGCCTTGTAGTCGTCAAAGCTCTTTACTTGAAAATCCATCATTTTATCAATCGTTTATTGGCTTGTCTATCCGTGTTTGGGGTGAAAATACTGATCCCTTGGTTGGCCTCCAAGAAGAATTTGTATTTCCGATGGGGAATAGGTCAAGAAGTCCTCACTTTTAAAGAGCAAACCTGTTGATATTCTGAGGATATTGTTGCATTCGTTTTACCGCCGCTGTGTGAATAGAAATCCGATTAGTTTCAATGTGGCTCCCATTCTTTTCCAATAAGTTAAAAGTTGATAGGCTACACCTATTTCCTTTTAAACAGAATCGAAGTTAAAAGAAGGAATGGCAGAATCTTATTTAAGACATTGTCAACAATAAGAAAAACTCACTGTTTTCCCTATATGCCCGCCTGTATCAGATTTTTTTTGTTCTTGTTTAGTTTGCTATTTCCTTTTTTGGGGTTGAGTCAGGTAGAACTGAGCGGTCGGCTAATTGATAGCGCAACCGTTCAGCCTGTACCCTTTGCTCAAATCGCATTGATGTCTGCAGATTCCTCCATCATCACCGGAGGCCAATCAGATATGGACGGAAACTTTAAGCTTTCCGCTGAAAGCGGAGACTATTTGCTCAAAGCGGTCTTTATCGGATACGAAGATTACTATCAAGCTGTGGAAGTCAAAAATGAGGATATTGATTTAGGTATATTAAAACTAACCCCTACCTCACAGCAACTGAATGAAGTAGTGATTGAAGCAGACTTGGTGCGCAAACCAATTGAAGCTGATTTGGAGGGGATAAAGATTAATCCTGATCAAACACTCTCCAATGCAGGTGGTTCAGTCATCGACGTTTTGAGAAATACTCCTTCGGTATCAGTGAGTGAAGACGGATCGGTAAGCATTCGTGGATCAAGTGGAACGAATGTATTGATTGACGGAAGAAATTCGGCTTTGGGCAGTGATCTGGAGCAAATTCCCGCCAGCGCCGTGAAGAGTATCAAGATTATCACCAATCCCAATTCAAAATACGATGCGCAAGCCGCGGGTGGAATCATAAACATCCAACTCAAGAAAGGAGAAGATAAAGGCGCCGGCGGTAGTGCTGAAGTGACCGGAGGAACCCGAAACCGTTTCAACGGAGCCTTGCGTGGAAACATGAAAAAGGAAAACTTCTCGCTATACGGTGGATACAGTTTTCGCCACTGGCCCTCGGTCGGAACTCGCTGGACCGAGAGAACTATCTACGCCGACGATGAATTCCTCCGACAGGATGAAACCACCGACCGCAAAGACATTGAACATACCATTAACATCGGTGGAGACTATTTCTTCGGGAAAAACAAAATATCCTATGAAGGGGCTTTTAACGCTGAAGAGGAATTGAGCACGGAGACGGTGCGAGCAAGAATATTTGAGCTGAGTTCGGGAAGTGAAACATTGAGATATTCTCGGCAAAATGAAGAGCGAGAAGAGAACTATACCTTTGATAATGCCCTGATCTACGAACGGCTGTTTGATGATTCTACCAAAGAATTTCGAGCGGTATTCAGTCACTCACTTCGCGATAATATAGAAACCCAGGACATTGATGCTTACCGCGGTGACCTGAGTCCCGAGTCGGGCACCCCCACGGGTAGAGAAGAAGCCACCAATGATGAACTCAGACAGACCTTTGTGGCGCAAATAGATTACGCTCAATCGGCATTGGGCGGAACGTTGGAAACAGGGTACAAGACCACAGCCCGTGCTTTTGATAACGATTATGTCTACGAAATCAGAGACCCTGAAACGGGAATATTCGTCAATCAAACCGACATCACCAATCGTTTTTTATACGAGGAAGCTGTGCACGCCGGTTATGTGATGCTTTCGCGAAATCTTGGGAAGCTTTCCATAAATGGTGGTGTTCGCGCTGAGTGGACCCTCATTGAAACCAAGCTCTTTCAGAGAAATGAAATCAACAATCAAAATTACATTGACTTCTTTCCAAGTTTTCAGTCACTTTATCAAATTGATAAAAAGAATGCCATCAAATTTACGTACAGCCGCAGAATTGACCGCCCGGGAGGATGGCGACTGAACCCGTTTCCCGACGTAACCGATACCTTGACCATACGTTCCGGAAACCCAAATTTGCAACCTGAGTACATTAACTCCTTCGAAGTCGGACACCTCATCAATTGGGAAACTGCTTCCTTATCCTACAACCTATTTTACCGCTACACCACAGGTCTGCTGGACTATCTGGTGCGTGTGGAAGACGGCATATCTTATCGTAGACCTGAAAACCTGAACACGGGTGAAACCTACGGAGCGGAAGTCATCGCTACAGCTCAACCCATTGAATGGTGGAGTGTTAACGGAAGTGTTTCGCTCTTTCAAACAGAAGTTGATGGAAGCAATATCGAAGGCGGCAGATCAAACTCCGGATTCGCATGGAATGCTAAGGTCACTTCAGATTTTGACCTGCCATGGGATTTGGACATGCAGGTAACGGCAAATTATACGGCCCCTGACATTGAAGCGCAAGGTCGAGACTTTGCCAGGTATTACGCCGATGTGAGTTTTCAGAGAGATTTTCTGGACAATAGAATGAGCGCAAGCTTGATTTTTCGAGACGTGTTAGATACTCGAAATTTTGCGGGAGAAAATTTCACGGATGATTTTGATGTAGAATTTGAGCGCAAAAGAGAGACCCGTATTATTCTGCTTAGTTTGCGTTATAAGATTTAGTTCTCACTCGCTGCAATCTCTATTGCCATGAGTTGTATTTTTCTTGTAGCATCTGGCTTTATTAAATAGTTTTGTTTCAGACATCAAGTCAACATCGGGCAGAAATAGCAATCTGGCACCGAATCCATGCAAATTGCCATGAAAGGTCCTCTTACAGAAAGTGAAAAATTAGAATTGACCAAGGAAACATTTGATGAATCTGACTTCCCGATGTTTTGGTGCAATTATGACCACTTCTTATTATTTAATAAGGCTTTTTTGAGCATTTCAGGCTACTCTTCCGATGAGCTTTATCAAATTGGATTCGACTCACTTTCACATTCGGAAAACGCCTTTAATAGTTTGGCAGATATTCACAGTGGATCAGACTCCAGACAGATGAAAGTTCTCAGCTGGCTCATGGCGAAAAAAGGAGGAAAAGAGGAATTCTATGAATTGCGGTTAACCCGACTTTCCGATGGTAATAAAAAACAGGACAGGTTCTATGGGGTCATGCGTCCACTAGAAAAATTTGAACCAAAAAATGAAGTATTCGCTGATACCGCCTTAAGACTCCAAGACTCTTTAGCGGCATCTCGGCAGGGTATATGGCAGTGGTTGTCTGTGATGAATCGCGCCACCATCTTGGACAAATACATAGGTCTTTCAAAGACTGGAAAGTCGGAAGTGGCCTTTGATGAAAGTTCTTTTCTCGAGAAGGTTTATCCTCGTGACCGGATGAGAGTTCGGCTAACTTGGAGACATTTTTTGAAAGGCAATGATGACTATTATTTCGATGAATACCGCATCTGTAACAAAGATGATGAATTCATCTGGGTTTGTGCCAAGGGTAAGGTTATGGAGAGAAAGACCGATGGAAGTCCCTTGCGCATTGCGGGTACCATCAGTGATATCAACGATGAGAAAGAGAAACAAGAAATTATCCTTCGTCAAACTCAAAAGTTAATTGATTATGCTTTTATGAATTCTCACCTTCTCAGAGGTCCGGCCACATCCATAATTGGATTGGTAGATCTGCTGATGGAAGAAAATAATCGTGAAAATCTCGTGCAATTGAAAGTGGTATCTGCTCAACTTGATGAAGCCATCCACAAAATAAATGACATGATTGCTGAGACAAGGAGCAATTTTCAGCTTACCCCTTCCAAGGTCAGCAAGATCAGCCTAATAAGTAATGATTCTTTAAAAAGTTTGATTTTCCAAGCGAGCTTAAAGCAATATCGAGAAAAAATTGAGTTGAACCTGAACGAAAATCATCCGGATAGTTTGCTGAGTCACCAGGATAAAGTGAATACTGATTTGGTGATTTTCGACGAAAAATGTTGTGATG
>DATFKV010000134.1:0-6160 GCA_035268465.1 Cryomorphaceae bacterium
ACTTTTTCAGAAATCATCCAAATGGTATTCGTTGCGTGATCTTTCAGACCAATCATAAAGCCCAAGGCTTTTGCCTCCATCGGTTGATTGGTTTTTCGGTCTACCGCACCAACGGTCAATTTACCGCTCAGCTTCGAAATCTTTAAGGGACTTTCGGTGGTCTCGCCGTCCCATAGGGGCACTTGATTAATAAGTATCGCCGCGTAGTTCTTATAGTTCGCCTCCGCCTTTTGAGGCACGAGATCGGTCCATGAACTTTGTGCATTGATATGGAGAGAAAGACATAAAAGAAAGGGGAGGAACATTTTTGATGAGTTCATATTGGAATCGAATTAATGATTGTGAGATCTAATTTCGGGACTTCAGTGCAACTGAGCCAGAAGGGACCGTAAAACGATGTAAACGAATTGTAAAAGCTTGAATACTGATATAAATCAGGTGATTCAATTAGATTTAAAATCTCCTTTGAACTACCTTTCTATTCGAGAGGAACAAGCTTTAATGACCTCACCATCAATTTTATCACAACCTATTAAATACTACAATATGAACTTTAAAACTGAAGTAAATCCCGGAGAAGTAAAAGTCTATTTTGAAAAACCCATGTCAGGTAAAATCTCCTTTTCGGACTTGGGTCTAAAAGATGAAGATCTCCGCTTTGACGGTGGCTTCGCCAGAATCGTATTCGACTTTGAAAACATCGGTGAACACCACTACTACCAAGTGCCGACCATTGAGCTGTCATACGCTGATGAAACAAGCGGAACCCATTGGCAATGCGATTTCAATCAAACAACGGTTATAGACAAGAACGACAACCGTGGTCGTTCCAGCGTGATTTTACTCGATCGAAAAAAGCTGGTTGACTTGGAGCAACATCACCAAAATGAGCTGGTGATCCACGCCGAGTTTTCCGATAAGGTGCAAGTTATAGCGGCTGACTCCTGTATTAACTTCTTCACTTAGCTGATCGTTGGCGTCACGGCTTTCAGCATTCAATTTGAGAGGTAAGGGGATAATGGAAAGGTTGAATACCAAAAACTTCTAATAAAGAATTAGATTCGCAGCGAAGCAAATCAATTCGCGTGTCAAACTCAGTATCACCCGTTTCCGGATCTGAACGAATCCAAGAACTCGATATCTTCAGGGGCTTTGCCATTTTCGGGATTTTTATGGTGAACATTCTGGTGATGAACATCAGTTTCCTTTACCGCGGAGAATGGACGGCAGAGCAAATTGGCTGGCTTCAAGACATTCCCAGATTCATTTTAGAGGAATTCTTTTATGGAAAGTTTTTTACCATTTTCTCCTTCTTGTTTGGAGTAGGCGTCGCTCTTCAGATTTCTAAGGCGAAAGCTAAGGGCAGCTATTCGCGTTCATTTTTTATCCGAAGGTTCACAAGTCTTTTCATTTTCGGAATTGCGCATATACTCTTTATTTGGTCAGGGGACATTCTTCACATCTATGGCGCTTTGGGCTTTCTCCTTTTGGGATTTTTTAAGCTCAGGGCCAAATGGCTGATATGGATTGCAGCCATTGTTTTCCTGTTTCCCCTGTACTTTCAATTATTCGAATGGGTAGTCGTTCAACAATTTGGTTTTGATCATATGGCGCCTTTGGCCGAATTCTCGCGAGGGCAATTGACAGCGCTCAAACAGAATGGAACGTACCTGAGCGGAATTTCACTGAGACTGAAGGAATACGCCTTTGTAATGGGTTATGTTTACGCCGCAATGATTCCCGCTGCCCTCACGATGATGCTTTTGGGAGGGGCTTTTGTCAAGAAGGGGATGCTAAACAATACCAACTCTTTGGTGAGTCGGGGTAAAGTTATGGTGCCCGTTGCTTTCTTTCTATTCTTGGCCTACCGCTTGGTTCTTCTTTACGCCGTGCAGCCAAACTTTGAAATTGAGCAGGGCTCGACTCTTTCGGTTTTCTTGATGACCCTGTACTACGCCGCTGATTTGATCATTTCCCTTTGTTATTTATGGTTTTTAGCTGTTTTGCTCCAACGCAGTTTTTGGCATAAAGCGATTAGCCCTCTTGCCTATGTCGGTCGCACGGCTCTTTCCAATTATATTCTACAGAGCTTTCTGGGGTATTTGATCATGCGTACGTTCAATGGATATGACTCGCTCAGTATTGCCGAATGTGTCCTGATAGTAATCGCAATCTTTTCCGTGCAAATGATATTGAGCAAGCTTTGGTTGGCACGTTTCAAATATGGGCCGCTCGAATGGTTGTGGAGGTGTATTTCCTATTGGAAATTATTGCCAATCCGATAAACAACAATTGCGCTTTCGACTTATACTTTTTCAGATTACTGAATGAAGAAGCCACAAATTTCCATCGTCATTCCCGTTCTCAATGAAGCCGATACCATTGGCAGACAGGTATCGCATCTCCTCGATGCATCGAATCGTCTGAACAGTGCGGAGATCATTTTAGTAGATGGTGGCAGCACCGACGGCTCGCTTGAGATGATGCGCGCAATGGACGGGGTGGTGCTCATTCAATCCCAAAGGGGTAGAGCCATTCAGATGAATGCAGGAGCGCGCATCGCGAAGGGGGAAATACTCTATTTCCTCCACGCAGATTCTTTTCCGCCTTTCGGGTTTGATCAGAAGATTTTGAAAGCGAAATCTCCGTCAGGCTGTTTTCGACTCAGATTTGAACCCGCTGATTCGTTTTGGCTCAAGCTCGCACCGTGGTTCACCCAATTCGACTCGTTCTTGCTGAGGGGTGGAGATCAATCTCTATTTATTCAGAAGGAAGTATTCAAATCTCTGGGTGGTTTTGATGAGCGATACAAAATCTACGAGGATGTGGAGATCGTCAACCGCATCAAGCGGAGCTATGACTTCAGGATAATCAACGATTTCGTCACCACATCGAGTCGTCGGTTTAGTGAAAATGGGACCATTCGATTGTACTATCATTTTGCAGTCATCCACCTCAAAGCGGTCATGGGACAAGATCCCGCTCTGCTTGATGCCTATTACAAAAAGCACATCAGGTGATGGCAATCCGCTTCAAATCGTGAGCTTCGGATGTTTCAAAGGGCTCCTTTCCTTTGGTGAAAACCCTTACCGTGTGTTCTCCGATAATTTTCCAGTTCTCACCTTGAATTTCCAAAGCAGTTCCTTCTCGTATTCCAAATACAGGAATGTCGTTTTGTGTATGAAATTCTTTGATGCGGGTTTCTCGCGTCTCGCCCATATGCTTACTCGTAGGATCGGGATCGAGGTAATGGGGATTCAAGTTGAAAGAAACCAATCCCAAAGCTTCAAAAGATAGAGGGTAAACGATGGGCATATCGTTGGTATTGTTGATGGTTTTTCCGGCAATATTCGAGCCCGCACTGGTTCCCATGTAGGGCGTTCCGGAAAGCACCTTTTCTCTCAGTAGGTCTATTAATCCATTCTCTTGAAGCGTCTTCAATAGCAAGAATGTATTTCCGCCACCCGTAAATATTCCGTCGCATTCTTCGATTGCTTTTTGCGGAGTATCCCATTCTTGAATTCCTTTTATCGATAAGCCTGCATCACCAAAAGCCTGGCTTGCAGTGTCGGAATATTCCTCTAGACTTATTCCGCCCGGTCGAGCGTAGGGGACGAAAAGTAGATTTTTAGTGCCGGAAAAAAAGCGAACGACATCAGCCATGATATAACTGAGGTAGGGGCTTCCATGCACGGTAGAAGTGCTCACTAAGAGAAGATGTTTTGCCATGGCACAAAGCTATAAGATCAATTTAACTTATTATTGAGACATCGAAACGGAGTAAATTGAATAGCACATGCAACCCATCATCGACCACATTCAACTAACCGTTAAAAATCTTCAAAAAGCCGAAGCTTTTTACGACAAATTCTTGCCTTTGCTTGGCTTTGACTTGAGCAAAAAAGGAAAGGGTAGAGTAGAGGTTCACGACTTTGACGTCATCGAATACGTCCATCCGAAATTGACCTTGGGAATTAACTCTCCAAGAGATGCGTTTAAGGATGTGAAAGTTCACAGACGAAGACCGGGTTCGCTCCACCACTTGGCATTCAGAGCCGAGTCTCCCGAAGAAATTGATCAGCTTTTTCCTCAAGTTGTAGAAGCGGGAGCCAACATCGTTGAACCTCCGAGATACTACTCTCAACACGGGGAAAATTACTATGCACTTTTCTTCAAAGATCCCGACGGGATTAAGCTGGAGATCATGCACGAAGGGAGTTGATTTTTGTAAATGATAGGTTTTACCGAATCTCAACACATCTCCAAATAGAAATCGTAAGGTTTCTAACCGATTTGAAACCGATTGAATAAATGTTAACCCTCATCAAGATTCTTACCGGTGAAAGAGGTGTTGAATTTGCCTTTGGAGCTTTCCGAAGAAAATGTCCGCTGTTTGCTCCAACAATTTCCCTATTTTCTCGATTATTAAATAAAACCGCGGTACCCATGAAAAAAGCCTCCGACCTATTTATTGAAGCATTGGAAAACGAAGGAGTGGAATACATCTTCGGTGTTCCCGGAGAGGAAAACCTCGACTTCCTGAATTCTTTGAAAGATTCATCCATCAAGCTCATCCTTACACGTCACGAGCAGGGAGCAGGCTTTATGGCAGCAACATACGGAAGGCTCACGGGAAAACCGGGAGTGTGTCTGAGTACCCTAGGGCCGGGTGCAACCAATTTGATGACACCTGCCGCATTTGCCCAACTAGGGGCGATGCCCATGGTTATGATTACCGGTCAAAAGCCAATCAAATCAAGCAAGCAAGGATTGTTTCAAATTCTTGATGTTGTCGGAATGTTCAAACCTCTGGTAAAACAAAGTACACAATTGAAAAATGCCGGTGCCATTCCCGCACTGGTGCGTGAAAGTTTTCGTTTGGCCACACACGAAAGGCTCGGAGCTGTCCACATTGAACTTCCCGAAGACATTGCCCAAGAAGAAACGGATGCGCAGCTATTCGAGGTGACTCGATCAAAATTGCCTTCCCCTCATAAGGATTCCATCACTGAGGCGGCAGAGATGATCGAGGCAGCAAAAATGCCTTTGATCATGCTCGGAGCCGGCGCCAATCGAATAACCATCTGCGATGCGCTACATAGTTTAATCGATAAAACAGGTATTCCCTTCTTTAATTCTCAGATGGGAAAAGGGGTGGTCAATGAAGACCACGACCTTTTTCTGGGAACCGCCGCACTTTCCAGTGACGACTATTTACACTACGCCATCGACAAGGCTGACCTCATTATCAATATTGGCCACGAGGTGGTCGAAAAGCCTCCGTTTTTTATGGAGCACGGGGGCAAAAAAGTCATCCATGTTAACTTTTCCCCATCCGAGAAAGACCGCGTTTATTTCCCCGACCTTGACGTGGTGGGGGAACTCGGTGCTGCCGTAGATCAGTTGACCGAGAAAATAACTCCTCAGGAGCATTGGGATTTTTCGTTTTATAAAAAAGTCAAAAAGGAGGTGGAATCGCACATCACGAAGTATTTCGAAGATGATCGTTTTCCCTTGCTTCCGCAAAAAATTGTCAACGAAGTCAGAAAAGCCCTGCCCGAGGATGGGATTTTGACGCTCGACAATGGCATCTACAAACTCTGGTTTGCCCGAAACTACAAGGCATATCTACCCAATACATTATTGCTGGATAATGCGCTGGCTACCATGGGTGCAGGGTTTCCCGCAGCAGTTGCGGCCAAGATCGTAAAGCCGGGAAGCAAGGTGCTGGCTGTTTGTGGAGATGGTGGATTCATGATGACCGCTCAAGAAATCGAAACAGCCGTTCGTCTCGAGCTTAACCTTACCGTTGTCATTCTCAACGACGAGGCTTTCGGAATGATCAAGTGGAAACAAGAGGACATGGGTTTTGATGACTACGGTCTAAGCTATAAAAACCCGGATTTTGTCAAATACGCCGAAAGCTTTGGCGCCAAGGGTTACCGCATCGAAAGCTGCCAAGATTTCATCGATACATTAGACGCTTGTATTCAGTCAACCGGTGGTGTTCACATCATTGACTGCCCCGTGGATTATTCTCTCAACCACGAAATCCTCAACGTCCGAATCAAAGAGAAGGCTGCCGAGTTGGAGTGATTTTATTTGATTTTCCACTTCTACCGTCAGCTATTGAATAGGCTTATATTTGAGATTTTTCTAC
>DATFKV010000135.1:0-2559 GCA_035268465.1 Cryomorphaceae bacterium
GTCTATGGCGAAAATGCTCCCGGCAAAACAAACAGTATCCACTACTTAAATCTCCATGATCAAAGGAAAACTCGGGGGTGGATAATCCGACAGACAAACTTCCACCCCCGTCTTTTTTGCTCCCGCCGGACGTGGGAGACGTTAATGAGTCAATTTGATTTGATATTTTTCAATTTGTGCAGCGTTCACAAAGGATTGCGGATCCATTGTCCCCCGTCCGGCGGGGGTGGGTTTTCCCTGAGTCTATGGCGAAAATGCTCCCGGCAAAACAAACAGTATCCACTACTTAAATCTCCATGATCAAAGGAAAACTCGGGGGTGGATAATCCGACAGACAAACTTCCACCCCCGTCTTTTTTGCTCCCGCCGGACGGGGGAGACGGTACAAACTCAATTTGACCTGCTGCCAGCGGCTGCGGAGTGATTTTTTGCTTTGGGATGAACAAGTGATGAATCATTTTTTAATTTTGAAATAATTCGAAAACCCATCACCACTATGAAGCATCTCCTTTCTCTCTTACTTATTTTTACCCTATCCCTGGCTTTTGGTCAAGCCGAGTCGGAAACTGAGCCCAAAGACAAGCGCTACGGCAAGAATGAAATTAAGTTTAACGCGGGAACTGCTCTCTTTGAACTGCTTGAACTGAGCTACGAAAGAGTGCTCAATAACGATATGGGAGTAGGTCTTTCGGCCAGCTATGGGAGTGATGAAAACCTGTATTACAGAGGATCCGTTTTACCCTACTTTCGATTCTACCCATCCGAAAAACAAGTCGCTTCAGGATTCTTTTTAGAAGCCAACACGGGTGTCATTTTTTCTGAGAACGAAGACTTCTTTTTCTTGGATAATAATGGGACTGTGGTTGAAGAGAATGAGTCTTTTGTGAGTTTTGGATTTGGCGTAGCAGTGGGTGGCAAATTCGTTTCCAAGACCGGCTTGTTTGGTGAATTATTTGGCGGCTTGGGTCGCGAGTTTCTCGATGAATCTTTTATTGAGATTTATCCCCGAGTGGGACTTAATTTTGGCTACCGCTTCTAAATTGCCCTTATCCGGATAGGTTTGGCCGCTCGAATGGCTATTCTTTGCAAAAATTACTTCCTTTTCTCGGTATTTAGAGATCTTATCGCCTTTTCGAATATAGGTCGGTAGTAGTCCATGTTAATCGGCTCTGCGGTGCCTTTAAAGATGAAATACTGTCCGTGCTTAATCAAGAGATACGTCAGGCGATGGTAGAGCACCCCATCTACTTTCAGGCTGACGAGCGCCCAGCGGGCGGCAACTTTATCCACCTCATCACTTCCGCGCTCAAGAATCTCCGTATCGATGGCATCGGGGCCATTCATGGCCAAGACGGAAAATTCAAAGGCTTTGTCAATATCGGTTTCGGTGGTTTCGTAGTAAGTGAAATCGAGGTACTCCCTCCCGCCCTGAGGCGGTACGATGGCGAAGGTTAAGCCGTCATCTTCTACCCGCCAATTTTCGGGAACCTCGATTGAGAAAGTGATCTCGGGATCTTGTACCGTATGTACTTCCTGCCCGAAAGCAGTTAGTGAAAAGGAAAGAAGCGAAACGAGTAATATCCGGTTTAATAGAATAGGCATGGCCTCAAAGTTAAGGCTTCGGCAGTGAAATGATTTCACCAAAAGAAAAACCCTGCCCGAACAGAAACAAACAGGGTTTAATGTGAATAAATAAGGAGCGTTTCTTATCCAGTCAAATTAATCGTCGGTGTGCCTCTCAGGGTGGTCCATCATATCGCGGTAGTCCTTGGCCAATGAATTCATTTTCTTATCGTCCAAGGCTTTATCGGCCAATTTGAAGACATCTTGCTCTTCTTCGTCCAAGTGATGAATCACTTGATCTTTGAGTTTTTTGGCGGCAGCCAGCCACGCCGGTGACGACATATCAGTGGTGTCCAACTCTTCAATCAACTCGTCGATATCGTGGTGTTCAGCGACGCTGTGCCTTGCTTGCTCTTGAGATACATCGTGTTTGAACAGCGGTCGATAGAAGAACCTTTCCTCCGCATTGGCATGCCGTTCCAGTTCGCTCTTTAGTCTTTCATACAGTTCCTTTCGCCCGTCGCTGGCACCATTTGTTTTGATCAATAGATCTGAGAGGGTTCGCTGCTTTTCGTGGTCATTAATTATTTCTTGAAATAAATCCATTTTCGTTCAGTGATTTAAATTAAAAGTTCATTTTTCGTTCAGTGGATTTGGTAATCAGAGAGGTCAGTTGTGTGAAGAAGCCTAAGGCAATTATTGCCATTATTATTAAACCCTTCTGAATCTTTTCAAGTCAAACCAAAGTTGATGCCTTTATTGACATCAAGTTTTGGCAGCTGGTTTGATGATTGAACTCAATAGTTCTGAAAAAAGCAATAATTGTAGGATCAATCACCTTTTGCTTCGCCGGCTCAGGCGAATTTTGACAAGAAGAATATTCAAATATGAGCCTAACAGGCTCATCCAATTGGAGGAATTAATTCAACATTGCGCGAGGGATTTCTATACGTAAAGAGCGATTATACATTTACCGGAAGCTAAATGAGCTATGCG
>DATFKV010000136.1:0-5660 GCA_035268465.1 Cryomorphaceae bacterium
CGGTCTTTTTTTTTGCTAAAAAGTGATTTTTATTGTTGTACCCTCCTCACCCGTAAAAAGATCAAATTCAGCTTCCATATCCTCGGCACGCTTACGCATGGTGCGCATCCCATTTCCCTGTTCAGCATTCGTCATAATACCAATACCATCGTCCGTGATCTGCACTTGACATGTGTTTGAAAGCACGCGAATGGTTAGTCTCACTTCTGAAGCCTCTGCATATTTGGCTGAATTATTAATGGCTTCTTTAAGAATGAGCAGCAAGTTTTTTCGATCTGCCTGGTTGAGCTCCAAAAGATAAAACTCTTCATCTATATCAGTTTTAAAGATGCATTCACGGGCGCTCAAAATTTCAAAGCCAAAAGATCGAATCCTTTCAATCAATTTGTCATTAGAATCATTTCGAGGATTAGTAGCCCACACCAAATCACTCATCGCATTGAGGGTTGTCTCCGCACTACGCCTTATATTTTCTAGTAACTCGGATGCCTGCACAGTCTTACCTGCCTGCAAGTTCTCTTTTGCGGCATAGCTATATATCCCTATACTGCTCAATGAACTGCCTACATCGTCGTGAAGATCACTGCTTATCTTATCGCGAACTTCCGCGAATTCAGCTTGAAGGGATTGTCGGTTTTTGAGCTCTTCGATGTATGATTTCTGCGCCTCAATTCTTTCGCGGTCAGATTCTTTGGCTTTTACGAGTAGTCCTCCATTAAAAATTATCACTTCTATAATTAATCCCAGCATCGTGATTTCCAAAGGTGATAAAACCCCGGATGTTGCGGTGGTAAGCACAGGAATGAGATTGGCTAAAAGGTGGGATAGAAAAGCAACGGAACTCCCTATTACCAAGAACCAAGCAATCCGTCGTTTCTGCCTCGCAATTCTGATCAAAGCGTAAATATTAAATGGAATCTGAAAAAACAAAACAATAAGTATGGGAATCATTTTGTTAATGTCATTGTGCGTATTCAAAAGCAATACTTGAGCGATCAAACACAAAAAAAGAAACCCCACAAAAATTCGGATAGCCATGTAGAGCTTATAATCCCTCTTCCGCAGATCAACAAAAGAACTGGCGAAAAGCAAATAAAATATTATCGGAATGATCAGTAATGCATCGTTGAAATGCTGCACATCCGTTGCATCAGTAAATGCCCACGTCTCATTTTCAGCGTAAAAAGCACTGAACCGCAAGTAATAATAGATGAAAACAGAAAGAATGAAAGCCCCATAATAAAAATACTCCCGCTTTCGAACCAAGTACCACTGAAGCAATACATAGAGTCCCTGAAACATCATTATCCCACAAAAAAGAAGAAACACGTAGCCATCCCCACCTTTACTTGGTCTGTATTTCATTTTTACTTGGTCGAAGTGCTTCTTCGTAGCAATGAAGGCATAGAAAGATTGGATCTTAAACACCCGCGATCGGTGCCTAACCGCCACTAGGACTTCGGCTTCCTGTCCTGTTTGTAGTAGGGGCGCTACCTTTTGATTGGAGTCAACAAAGTAGTAGTTTCCCAAATCCTCAACCCCCACTTTTTTCTCTTCTTCTTTACCGATATCATCTCGGACGTATACTGTAATTTCGGAAAAAGGAGGAAAGGAAACAGCGATGTCTTCAGAGATGGAATCAACCGCTTTCACATTAAATTTAAACCAGAACCGCCTCTCAAAGTTATTCTTGGCCAAGAGCTCAATGGCTTCTTCAATGTTTTCTGAAAAGGGCAGATTTTCAACCTCTTCTTTGCTGAGATTTCCTTGGTGATCAATGAAACAAGTAATCTCTGAAACGATAATGGAATCTTCTACACTTTCATGCACGACAACCTGAGCCGAGCCCTTGACCACAAAGAGGATTAAGAAAATGATGATTGCAGACCGGCAAATTTCCAATTTCACGAGGGAAAGATACAAGGCTTGAGCCGGTTTTAGAGCTAGCCTATACGATTCTTTCACGAAGCGCCTTAGCCACCGCTTCACCCAGAGAGTGAACATGCAATTTTTCGTAGACATGTCTGATGTGGGTATTCACGGTATTGTAAGAAATATTCATCGAGGCGGCAATCATCTTATAGCTCTTGCCATCGACCAACTCGCTCAAGATTTCTTTTTGCCTGGCGGTAAGACCATAATCAGCTTTGATGTTTTTCTCTTTCGCTTCAGTTGTCACAGGCATATTTCTGAAAAAGCTTAAAACTTTAGTAGCGATGGCAGGACTCATCGGCGCACCACCTTGATAAGCTTCTCTCACCCCCTCTATTACCTTTTCAGGTGTTCCTTTTTTCAATAAATATCCCGAAGCTCCTGCTTTAAGCGCATCAAAAATTAATGCCTCGTCATCGAAAATTGTTTGCATCAAAATAGACACTTTCGGATAAGCATTTTTTATCTCTGAAACTGCTTCAATCCCTGTAACTCCCGGCATCTCGATGTCCATTAAGATTACATCAGGTTTTGACTTGCCAACTTTTGCAACCGCATCCCGTGCATCGGGAAAATCTCCCACAAACTCCATATCGGGAAGCATTCCCACCAAGTACTTCAAACTCAGACGACGATCCTCATTGTCGTCAAATACTACAACTCTGATTTTAGGAGATACGGAATCAATCATAAGGACCGAAAGATATGCCAATCCTGCGAAAATACTGATCACCAAAGATGGTGATTTACAAAATCGAATATACAATTTTACAGGCTCAAATAGGGCAGCTTCTCACTAGAATTAGTGAAGACACCTTCTATCGCTTAAAGCTACTTTTGTGTCGACTAATTACTACATTTAAGGGTTTAACCAACACTAATCGACTTTTGAGATAAAGTATTGTACTTCTTATCGAGGGGGCACACAGGCATTTAACCAATCACCAATCAAACCATCATGAAAAACTTATTTATTCTCCTAATTGGCTTTTTCACATATTCGTACAGCTATTCACAAAACCTGGATCAAGTCACACTTTCAACGAATGGTACAGTTGAAGTCATTGAAAAATCAGGCGATACTCTTTTTGTCGGTGGTAGCTTCTCCGAAATAGGGTATACGGCCCAATACAATTCATTGGTAGACCTCGCCACTAATTTGCCTGTTGGCGATGCTCCATATCTAAACTCCAGCGTGTATGCAAGTATTTCAGATGGCGCAGGCGGCTGGTATATCGGAGGCTTTTTCTCGACCATCAACGGCGAGACGAATAATAGAGTCGCTCATATCCTGCCAAACCTTACCGTTGATCAAAACTTTGACTGCGATGCCAACGGACAAGTGGAGGCCCTCTTTTTAGATGGCAATGACCTCTATCTGGGCGGGGTTTTCACTCAAGTAAATGGCATTAGCGTTGACCGACTGGCACGCGTCAATGCCGGCACGGGCAGCCTGGATGTAGATTGGACACCCGATATAAACAACGGTACCGTAAACGATATACTACGCGAAGGAGACTACGTATATGCAGGAGGATCTTTTAGCTCAGTGGATGGCAATGATGACAGGCGTTACCTCAGCCGTTTCAGCGTATCAGACGCTTCAACTGACGACTTTATCTCCGTGAACAGTACCGTGACGAAATTCCTTTTTGACGAAGGAGATTTGTATGTGGCAGGTTCCTTCTCAGGTATTTTCTACTACAAGTCTTACCTCGCTTTTTTCAATGAATCTGAAAACACACCGCTCTTCGATCAAGGCGATTTGAACTCTACGGTGGAAGCAATTCTTCCTGATGGGAACGGAGGCTGGTATTTGGCCGGATCATTTACCCTTTTCTCAGGGGAATCAGTGACAAGGTTGATTCATTTGAATGATGATGGAAGTTTGGATTCTAATTTCCAACCAGGGACGATAAACTCAACCGTTACCTGCCTCCGTCTCGATGGAAATAACCTGTATCTGGGTGGTTTTTTCACGACAATTGGAGGAGTAAATTTCAATAATTTGGCCAGAATGAATGCGGCCACAGGTGAGGTGGACAATACTTGGACACCCGAAATTTCGAATGGATCGGTAAACAGCATCCTTACCGCCCCGGGCGAAGTTTTGATCGGAGGATCGTTTACTGAAATAGCCAATTCCAACAATAGCCGCTATTTTGCCAGACTAGATGCTTCAACCGCTGAGTTGATCGAAGGTCCTTCACTCAATTCTACGGTCAACGTTCTCAGAGAATCTGCCAACGCCGCCTATCTGGGCGGTTCCTTTACATCATCAGGTTACTACCAATCAAATCTCGGATTGGTAGATGCCATTACGGGTATTCCCGATCAATCCTTTCCCGATGCCAACAGCACAGCCAAAGTAATAGTTGATGATGGCAACGGCGGTTGGTTTATTGGTGGTTCGTTCAGTTTGATTGAAGGCGAAACCCAAAGCAGATTGGTTCACATCTTGTCTGATTATTCCATTGATCCTAACTTTACTTGCACCACCAATAACACGGTCGAATGTCTTCTTTTGGATGGAAACGACCTTTATCTGGGCGGAAGCTTTACCACGGTAAATTCAATATCGATTTCACGTGTAGCAAAGGTGAACGCTATAAGCGGAAACGTAGATGCCGATTGGAATCCCGCTCCCAACAGTACGGTGCTTTCTATCGGCGATGCCGGTGACGATGTCCTGATCGGAGGTTTTTTTACCGCTATAGAAAATCGCACCACCGATCGCTATTTGGCGCGAGTTTCTAAAACCTCCGGAGAGACTGTACAAACACGCTCGGCAAATTCTACCGTTTCGGCCATCTCACCTTCAGCTGATGGTCTATACATAGGTGGAAGCTTTACGCAAATCGGATATTTTCACAGCAATCTCGCATTGGTACCCGAAGATTCAACAATACCTGAGCGAGATTTTCCCACTGCCAATTCTACCATATTCGGAATCGTCGAAGACGGAAGCAATGGCTATTTCGTTTACGGAAGCTTTACCACCATGGGCGGCGAGAACCGAACTCGACTGGCACATATTCTATCTGATGGCTCAGTAGATCCCGATTTTGCCCCGAGCATAAACAGCACTGTAAATACGCTGATTTTGAATGGAAGTAATCTCTATATCGGTGGATCCTTTACTTCCATCGATGGCAACCCGGTATCGCGCATTGCCAAACTAAATACCACCACGGGTGTGCTCGACACGGATTTTACACCTCAGACCAACTCTACCGTAGAGGCACTTCTCTTTGAGAATGGAATTCTCTATGTCGGAGGGTCCTTCACAGAAGTGAACAGTACACCCCGTGCGCGTCTTGCGGCTCTGGATTCCAACGGCGACTTGACAACTTGGGCACCGGAAGCAAACTCAACGGTCGAAGACCTCGACTTATTCAACGGCGACATTTATGTGGCAGGAAGTTTCTCGACTATCGGTGCCGTCAGTACGAATAGACTGGCAGCAGTGGACCCTGTTTCGGGAGCGCTCACATCATTTGATGCAGGTAGTCTGAACGGGACGGTAGTCGATATAGAGATTTCGGGAAGCTCAATCTTTATCGGGGGCTCCTTTACTTCCATTCAAGGAGTGAGCAGAGGTCGATTGGCCGAACTGAATGCAGTAACGGGTGCACTTCAACCCTTGGATGTGTCTTTCAATTCAACCGTTCAGGACCTGAACATCAATGGAACCACATTGAGCGTGGGTGGACTCTTCACCTTTGTAG
>DATFKV010000137.1:0-6071 GCA_035268465.1 Cryomorphaceae bacterium
ATAGCTGCATTTATAGAGGTTACCACCCTGACTGCCGAATCGCAACTCGCAAAACTCCTCGTCGATGTGTTCGGTGTTCAAGTACAGACCGTAGTAATCTCCATTGACATAAACTTCTACGTGATTTGACCGGGGTGCAGGAACACCAAGATTGTTGAAGAGCTCCCAACAGAGCCGAGAACGCATCATGGCGGGATCATTCACCTCGGCGTTTAGGTTGAGCTTTTCTAAGCCAAAGTATTTTTGACCTTGAACGAAGGTATTAAATGAAACTTTAAAGGATTTTTTGATTTTGTCTCTTGATGTATTTCCGCGAAAGCGAAAACCCACAACCGAAATTTCGTCAATTTGGGAAGATGTCTCAAAAACAAAGGAAGCGGGATACTCATGATCGGAGTACCAGTTTTCTTCCAAGTATAAATCTTCCAAGCTATCTGCATCGATCGAGATATGCACTTTCGGAATTTCTTCTGCTGTGTATACATGTCCATTTTCGGGAAGATTTGGCTGAGCCAAAACCTGAAAAAACGAAAAAACGAATAATCCTAAAATGGATAATCTTTTCACAGCTTGATAAACTTATTTGAGATGGCACGCTGACCACTAAAAGCATTAAAAAGGTACATGCCTGCCGGTAAATTCCCCACGTCAATTTTTCCTATGCTCGATGAACCCGAATACAATTCGCGACCATTTGCGTTGTAAATCGAAAATAAAAAAGAATGGCCCATTCCTGAAATGTAGATGTAATCTCCCGAAGGATTCGGGTACAATTCGATTTCTTCTCCGGGAATACTACCCGATGACAGTGGATTGAACAGATAAAGCCAGTCAAAAGCATCGGGATACTCCTGCGCCCAAAACCATTCGCTGTGCTGACCATTGGGCACAAACTGAAAGTTGATTTCTTCGTCTTGAAATTCTTCGGCCTCCATAAGTGCAATCATTTCCTCAACGTCTGATTCGAGACTTCCGCTTTCCTGACCTCCCGCTACGAAGTAGAACTTCATGTTTGCCTGCTTTCCCATTTCCTCGGCGAAGTCATAAATGGAATCGTTGAACCAAAATGAAGGAGAGAATACCCCCACTTTGGAGAATACATCTTGGTACTTGAGTCCGGCATAAAAGGAAATCAATCCACCTAGCGAACTGCCCATGATACCCGTATACTCCCTTTCGGGAAGGGTGCGGTATTCCAAATCAATAGCCGGCTTGAGTGTGTTAACTATAAAATCGGCGTAAGCCTCTCCATCACCACCTCCGTATTCGGGATGAGGGTAAGGGGTGTACTCATCGATACGGAGAGAACCTCCGTTGTCTATGGCCACGAGGATAGCACCGTTGTAACCATCGTCCTCAAAGGACAGCATGGCCTCATCTATTTCCCATTCTCCTGCAAAAGATTCCTGATCGGAGAAGAGGTTTTGCCCATCCTGCATATACAGAACCGGGTAGTCCAAAGTGGTTTCGTCGTAGTTTGATGGCAACAAAACGCGAATTCTTCTCGACCGATCGAGTTCGGGCATGTAGAAATCTTCGTCGAAGGTGACGAGGTTTTCGGGCAGATCATCAGGAACGAATTCTCCTTCCCATGAGAGCACCTCAATGTAAACGGTGTCTGATTCGGTAAAAGAAAAATTGCGGTTGGGCAGGTAACCTCCGTTCGCATTTCCTTCAACTGTGTTCCAAGAACCTCTGGTTATCTTTCCCTCGAAGGAGGAGGCAGCAGATTCGGGCAAATCCAGAACCCATTCCCCATCCGTTTCCAAGAACGTCCAGTCCGTATTCCCGGGATCCCATCCATTGGGATCTCCTGCGAAAAAGATCTGATCGGAATCGGGAGTATTGGCAGGAATTGAATTAATGACAATGGTTCTTTGCGCTTCCGCAAATAATGCCACCGTTGAAAATAAAATGATACCAAATAAACGCATGCGACAAAAGATAAAAAAAGGCATTCGCAATATGCGAATGCCTTACAATCTATTCAACTCATCAAATTACTTCACCATCAATTTGTAAACGGCAGTTTCGCTGCGCTCATTTACAATGTTGAGGAAGTAAAGTCCTGAATTCAAGTTGGTCGTATTGATTTCGAAACGGTTGGTGTTGATCACCATGTTTTCAGTTACCGTCTTACCCGTAATGTCCACAATGTTCATGCGAAGTGTGTGGTTATTTGGGTTCTCCACTTCGAGGAAAGTAACACCTGAAGAAGGATTCGGGTAGATGGCTACGCGGCCGAGTTCGAGATCTGTAGTACTCAAGATAGAATTACAAGTTCCGAATATGAAACCCAATTCTTCAGGCTCACCTGATCTAACGTGAACTCGATTCCATCCGTTTGGATTTCCACTCGGTACATTACAAGAAAGTTGCTCTGTATTTCCGTTGAACTCTTCATTGTCAAATTGACCGGCTACAGGAATTCCGTTAACAAATTTGTAATTGAACTCGGCTGGTCCTGAAACCAACGCTGTAGCCTCATAAATATCGTCGGAGTTGTCATCAGACATCTGTATAGCACCTCCCTGCCATTGAGGGTCGGTAAAGTTACCTATCAAATATACACCATCAGGTGAGACAGTCTCCTCAGACATATCTACAGAGAAAACTATGTTGGCAGGATCAGGATTAACAACACAATCAAATTCACATTGAGAAAAGCAAGCTTCGGCAAAATTGTCAACACCTGCTTCCACTGTCGTAACTCTGTTATTATTCGTATTACACGCGGCTGGCACCCCTTCTTCAAAGCCCCAATCGTTCCCGTTAACAAACTTGTACTCATATACTCCTGGTGGAATCATTACTTCAAGCTCGTAAATACCATCAGAATCTGCGTCGGTCATCTCAGATGCTCCCGGTTGCCAATCCCCTCCAAAGCCTGCGGCAGCTTGCCAATTACCAGCTACGTGTACGCCATTTGGACTCACAGTCTCTAAAGTCATATTTACTCGAAAAGTCACTGATACAGGTGGTGCAAGAGGTTCGCATAACTCACAAGTACCAAAACAGTAAGCGTCGGTAATTACGTTGACATCTCCGATTGCAACAAATCTGTTGTCATTGGTGGCGCATTCTGCAGGCACAGTCTCATCCGTACCCCAAAAGTCTCCGTTTAAAAACTTGTACTCGTAAGGGGAGTTGATCGGAACATTGGCAACGAAAGCATATATGCTATCCTCGACTTGCCAAGCTTTAGAAAGCTGAGGAGTCCAAACCGGGTCTGAAAAACTTCCTGCGACATGCACACCTACGTTTTCATCAACATCTTGGTTGGCCATATCGATTTGTAGACGAAGTGCGACTTGACCTACGGGGGCACTGCCACCAAAAACATAGGCAGGAAGTGTATATCCGCCATTGTCAGCGTGCCATTGAGATACCATGAAAACGCGGTTTTGATTTCCGCCACCTCTTTGATTTACCAAAGGAACTGCTTCATCAGCACCCCAGGCATTGTCATTGATAAACTTGTATTCATAGTCTCCCGGAGGAACAGTTACGGTAAGTTCATAAATTCCATCTGCATTATCATCAGTCATCTCTGAGGTAGCTGGATTCCATTCATCCGGAAAGCCGGCTTCATCTTGCCAGTTTCCTGCCACATGAACGCCGTTCGGAGAAACCGTTTCGCCGTTCATATCCACTTGAAAAGTAACACTCACCTGAGCCATCGAAGTTGATCCGAAAAGCGCGGCTAGTGCCATTAAGTACACTTTTTTCATACTAGTAAATTTAAAGATTGAATTGAGTTATTGTTCTTTTTACACTAACAAAATTAACCTATTTTTGCCAACCTTGAAAAAACGCAAGCTGATTTTCATCAGGTTTCAATCTTAATATCTGATTTTCAAATGATTAAATATATCTCAATACTTGGATTCACAGTCTTTACTTCCGTGCTCGTTTTCGGAAGTCCGGTGATAGAAGAAACGGCTCAATACCAAGAGAGCACAGACTATTCCATAGAACCACCGCACTGGTGGGTTGGTATGCCCGAGGGGAATATTGAAATCCTTGTGCATAAGGAAAACATCGGCGGCAATACTTTTGAATTGAAAAAACCGGGAGATAGTGTAAGCCTTACAAATACAACTCAGCTGCCAAATCCAAACTATTTGGTGCTGCATTTGGAGATCGGAAAAACTGCCCAACCACAGGTCTTGAAGTTCACCTCCAAAGGTGATGCGGGAAAATTTTCTTTTGAATACGAATTGAAAGCAAGGCAGGAAGCAGACAGAGGACTCTCAGGCAAAGACCTGATCTATTTGGTTACTCCCGATCGATTTGCCAATGGGAATGAATCGAACGACAGTGTTGAGGGCATGACCCAAACGGGAATTGACCGCACCGAGCCATATGAGAGACACGGCGGTGATATTCAGGGAATCATCGACCACTTGGATTTCATCCAAGACTTAGGTACGACGGCACTTTGGCCCAATCCTCTGCTGGAAAATGACCAACCACATGAGTCGTATCACGGTTATGCCATAACTGATCATTACCAGATCGATCCAAGATTCGGAACGAATGCTCTTTTTCAGACTTTGATGGATTCTCTCCACTCAAGAGACATGAAAATGGTCATGGATGTGGTGTACAACCATATCGGAAATAAACACCACCTCTACACCGATATTCCCGACAGCAGTTGGTTCCATTTTCACGATGGTTTTAACCAAACGAATTATCGTGCGCCCGCCTTGATGGATCCTTACGCGTCGGATTACGACAAGGACAAAATGACGGATGGCTGGTTTGACAAGCATATGCCTGATTTGAATCAAAAAAACGAGCATGTTGCCAAGTACTTCATCCAGCAAACCATTTGGTGGGTGGAAGAGTTTGGCATTGAGGCTTTGCGGATCGATACCTATGCCTACCCCGACCAAGACTTCATGCGAGCTTGGGGAAAAGCCGTCAAAGATGCGTTCCCCGATCTTTTTCTCTTTGCCGAGACGTGGGTGCACGGCATTCCTGTACAAGCTTGGTTTTTGGGCGATGGCCTCGGCCCCGAGCCGAATTATTTGGATGGCCTCACCGATTTTCAATTACACTACGCCATCAATGATGCCATGCACAACGGTCAAAGTTGGACAGGTGGCATCGCAAAGGTTTATTACACAATGGCCAAGGATTACGTCTACGCTCACCCCGAAAAGATGGTAACCTTCTTGGATAACCACGATTTGGCAAGGTTCTACGGAGTGGTCGGAAAAGATTTTGACAAGTTTAAAATGGGCATCGGAATGCTGATGACCATGAGAGGGATTCCCAGCATTTATTACGGCACTGAGGTGTTGATGAGCGAAACGGATGGCCACGGAAAAATTCGCGAGGATTTTATGGGAGGATGGCCATCAGATAGCCTGAACAAATTTTCGCCGGAAGGCAGAACGGAATTAGAGAACGAAGCTTTCGATTACATCGCAAGACTCGCTGATCTACGGCAGGAAAATGAAGCGCTACATTCGGGCAAAACAACTCAATATGTTCCTGTCGATGGACTCTACGTGTACTTCCGCTATACGAAAGATCAGGTATTTATGATTGCCGTGAATACGTCGGATAAGGAAGTCAGCACAAAATCAACTAAATACGATCAGTTTTTAAAGGATGCGAAAAGTTTGAAGGGAGTCCTTTCGGATGAATCCAAGGAAATCCCGGTAGAGTTTCAATTCGGAGCGAAGAGCTTTTCGCTCTATCGGGTGGAGTAATTCGTAGTTAGTACCTCGTAGCTCGTTGTACGTTCGTGATAATTGTAATTGAAAATTGGCAGTTATAAATTGATGATTTTCCAATCTATCATCTCTTCTCAGACATCAAAACTTTGCGGCTTCGCGTGATCCATTTCTAAAAATCAATGATCACGGTATATTGACGTTTCGTCACGGTTTTTTCGAAATGAAAAAACACGCGCCAAAACTGAATCCACTATATCTCACCCCGGGGTTTCGCTTCGCTACACCCCGGGCTGACAGCTGTCGCCCTTTCAGGGCTTTTATTATCGACTTAGCAACCCCTGGATGCTTCGAGGCTTTGCGTGCCATTTTCAATTCGTG
>DATFKV010000138.1:0-5135 GCA_035268465.1 Cryomorphaceae bacterium
CTGAAATTTCAGCCGGAAATTCTTTCTCTCGAGCCGCCGGATCGGCTCACTGTATTTATGGTAGCCCCTACCGAGATTCGAACCGGCATTTCTACCTTGAGAGGGTAGCGTCCTATTCCCACTTAGACGAAGGGGCCATAATTTTTGTATCGATTTCGACTTTACGACAGTTAACTTGCTCTACTCGAAACGATAGAGAACTGTTTGGCCTCAAGAGATGGTAACTCGAGTAATTGCATCTCTTTCGGAAATTTTGTTCGCTAGTGGGAGGAATCGAACCTACCTATCCATCTCCGCGGAGAGACAATGCGGATATCGCCAGACACTAGCTAGATTCACTTTTCATTCTATACAAATTCCTACATCGATACATCAGTCATACCCTGCAGTGTAGCTGGATTTCCCTGAAGTTCAATGGATAGAACTACTCAGTTTCACGTTCTTGGTGCGTCTTGGAGGACTCGAACCTCCGAACCTCTTGTACGTCAGACAAGCGCTCTGCCAACTGAGCTAAAGACGCATATTTGGAGCGGATATGGAGAATCGAACTCCTTACTCACAGCTTGGAAGGCTGCTGATAGGACCACCTACCATCAAGTTATACCCGCAATTTGGTACCGAGCGGAGGAATCGAACCTCTCATCAACTCCCTTCACAGGGGAGAGACCTCACCTGAGGAACCCGGCATGAATTTGGTGGACCTCCGGGGAATTGAACCCCGACCTCCGCATTGCAAGTGCGGCGTGCTCCCATTATCACTAGAAGCCCATATTGGCGACCTAGACGGGAATCGAACCCGCTGCGGATGCATAGACAGTGCATTCTCCTACCTTAGGAGCTCTAGGCCATTGTTTTTGGTAGCGCGTACGGGATTCGAACCCGTGTCTTAAGGTTGAAAGCCAAAATGTCCTATCCAGTAGACGAACGCGCCATGACTTATGGTGGGAAGGTGTAGAATCGAACTACTCCCTTTTACAGAACGGTTTTACAGACCGCGTACCGGAACCACCGGCTTTACCTTCCCAAAAATGGTACCCGTGAGAGGATTCGAACCTCCAAAACCCAGCTTCTAAGGCTAGTATGCTATGCCAATTACATCGCACGGGCATGAAATATGGTCGGGGTAGAGGGATTCGAACTCTCGACTTTTCCGCCCCAAACGGAACGCTCTGCCAGACTGAGCTATACCCCGAAACTGTTATAAGTCGTGGAGACTTCGAAGACTCCCACCCAGCTGATGAGCCAGGCTGCTGCCATAAACAAAGGCTGGTACCAATCGCCTTCGACTTAATTGCTTCGTTCACATCGTGAGAGCAGTATATCATAGCTCGATCAAGATGTAAACAACTATTTGGCTCCCCAATCAGGATTCGAACCTGAAACAAACTGATTAACAGTCAGCCCTCCCTACCAATAGGAGCCCTGAGGAATGAAACTTTGGCATCTGAGGGGCGAGGGACTTGCACCTCTCACCAGCTGGAGCTAATTACTTCTCCAGTTGACTACGCATCGGCCGATTTGTAGTCGTTTTCAGGTCACTTTCTTGACCCCTCAAATTTTGGTAGACCGACTGGGGTTCGAACCCAGGTTGACGCGGATTAAGAGCCCGCCGCTAAACCAACTCAGCTACCGGTCTATGTTTCTCGGGATGGTGTTGTTTTTCCATAAGTTGCTGGAACCATCCCATGTTCTATGCTTACGCCAGTAGTCGCCAGTCGTTCCTCCGCCGGAGTAGGGTGGGACTCCTGTCCTCCTCTTCCAGCAGTATGCTAGCATGGTTCAACGGGTTGCTCAGCCTCAATCGAGGATCTTATTGCTTACCGTCCCATTCTATACACCAGTCAATTTCCTTTACCCGTTTGCAACCGGGTGAACAACTACTGGCGAAAACATAGAAGTTAAGTATCTCTACCATTTTTCACATCGAGCTAACGATGCTTCATCCGGTAGGCCGCCCATTCGGGATTTGTTTAAAGTGGGGTTCCCGCAGTCTCGTTCCGCATTTCCACTTCGGTCTTTCGACCATTCGTTTAAGTACTATTAGTATAACATAACCGTCAGGTTTGTAAACTACTTTTTTCACCTTCTTCGAACTTTTTTTGTAAGTAGTTGATCTGGTGAAATAAAAAGGTCCCGAACTTTTCAGCCGGGACCTTTAAGAATCGGATATTCTCGATTACTTCTTAGTCCCTTGCCCCTTCATTATTATCGAGGGCCCAGAATCCACGTGCACCAAAACCGCACTGGGTGTGCTTAGGTTCTGATTGATATGTGGATCTAATCGGTTTCATCGTTCTTCCGTGTTTTGGTTGCGGGACCAGGACTTGCACCTGGGGCCTTCTGCTTATGAGGCAGACGAGATAGCTTCTTCTCCATCCCGCAAAATTGTAATGTGCTATGCGTTGCTTGTACAGTTATATATCATTTCTGTTTGGGAAAGTAAACAGCTCAGTAAAAATTTTTCGAAATTTCTTCAATTTTTTCGTCGTATTGGACCATTGGACAATATTTTTCTTTGAATGACTTGTATCTTGTTACAATCAAGCCATCTTCTTTGAATTTCATATTACGACCCCGAGTTCTATCGATATAGTTGATTAAAAAGGCGACGAACATCAGGAATCCGAGAGGAACTGTAATTATGCCTAAGCCAATAAAGAATGAAACCGGATCATTAATAAGTGTTGAAATTGAAACGAAAAAGGTAAATCCAATAAGAGTGATTATTCCTACTGCTAGTGCTGTATGAAATAGGATTTTCAAAATTCCGAAAAGAAACATTTTCCAATAAGTACAGAAATCTTCTGGAAGATACTTATAGAACATTTCAATATCAAATCGAGTTGCATAATCTCCAAAATTGGTCCAAGGAGAAAGTTTAGACCACTTGATAAGTTTGAAGTGCCAGGAGTTATGCGAGATCTTAAACGCGTTCATTATATAGTTCCCTTCATTATGGCAGAAGACGGAGGAGTCGAACCCCAAGGACGTATTAGGTCCTCACATGGTTTAGCAAACCTGCCCAGTCACCGGACTGGATCATCTTCCACAATTAATTTTGGTAGACGTGCTGAGAATCGAACTCAGTCGAGAACGGTAATCTGCCGCTGAAAGAGGTATAAGCTCTCCCTGTGTACCAACACCCACGTCCAAAATCGCTTTTATGGTACGGAAGGAGGGACTTGAACCCTCATACACTAAGGTTTGAACCTAGCGGCTTTTCCATTTGCCTACTTCCGCAAAATCTTTAACTATTTATAAGTGACCGAAGTGCCTCTTGATGCATTTCAACTAGGTCATCATAAATTTCTCTAGCACGACTATTACTATTGCATCCAATAAAGAGATCAGTCTTTCCACAAACCTTTACATTCACTCCAGCCTTAACCCACCAATCGTCAAGAATAGAATCTTTTTCTGTTTGGACAAAAATTCTTCTATACCATGGAAGCTTTTTTAAAAGGCGAAATCTTAAGGGATGTCTGCCGATTCTTTTACCCTTCACTATTTCAAATCCAGATATTGTAATTGGATTAAAATATTCTCCATTAATATTCATACGCCTTCCTCGATCAAATTGTAAAAATGTTCGAAGTCGTCAAAATCGACTCCCCACAACCATAGAAAATGATCGATATCAAAGGCATCGACTGCGTCCATCTCTCGACGAATTGCTTCAGTCTTGCTCTTGACATTTGTATCTGGATCCCAGACAATCGAATCGAGAAATGCATCGAGCGCAGCGCAAGCTTTTGAAGACTCGAACTTTCGAGAATAGTCCTTCTTATCCGCTTCTTGGGCAAGAACTTCGAGATAATCTTCAAGTTCTTGTTCAGACCAAGGCAACATTCGTTTGAATTCAGGCGGTGACATACGACGTCCATTGGCTTTCATGTAAAGCTCCACGATATTTGTGACGAGGTCGCGACGGTACGTTTTCATTTTAACCTCCAAGCAGAAATGTCCAAAATACAACCATAGGAAAAAGGAATGTCAAAAATCCAATAAATGCACCGAAATGGGTTACAAAAATCGTGTCTTCAATATTGCTTGAGCGTGAAATGATGTATTTACCAATTTTTACTCCGATATATCCGCCCAAAAGCGATATACCGAAGATGGTAATAAACGCAATGAGAGTCATAAAAGCAAAAAATAAAGCTTCAATCATAGTACTGCCTCCAGAGTAAGAAACGCTCCAATGACAAATGGAACAAATTTGAAGAAAAACGCAGATTTCATATTTGGTGTGTTCATGATCAGAGCCAAAAAGAACAGATATGCGGCCGAGACCAGGAATGCAATATCAACCCAGGTGAGTGTGACATTTTCCATGTGTTTTCCTTTCTTTCACATTGATTTGAAGTACTATAATACATCCGTGGTGGTTTGTAAACCGCTATAGATAGATTTATGACAGTATCCAACACAAACTTCTTTCAGCCAACCGGCTTTAGACTCGTGATCGATCGGGAGAACTACCCGAACCTCGAGTTCTTCGTGAACAGTGTCATGCATCCATCGGTATCGTCCATGTCTGCTGATAACCCATCATTTCGTCGAATTCAGTCAGTTCCGATGCCAGGTGATAAGCTTGAGTTCTCGGAAGTTACCTTTGATCTCATGCTCGATGAGGAATTTGCGGCTTACAATGAAGTCTACAATTGGATGCAGAGGATCGTCGAAAAGAAGTATACGACCCAAACTCAGGCCACCACCGCTCTTCCATCATCTGAGGCAGACATTACTCTCCTTATGTTGAACTCAAATAACAATCAAGAGAAAAAGTTCGTGTATCGGAACGCGTTCCCAACCAATCTTGGAGATTTGAGCATGGCCGCAAACCAAGGTGGAGCCGAACCGATCTTTTTCCCGGTGTCATTCAGATATACTTACTTTGAGGTAGTGTAATACCAACCATTTCGTCATTGTCACCAACGATTTGACCGTCTAGATAATGTTTACCATCATCACATTTTAGATAAAATCCGTCTTCATCGCTATAAACGCGCTTTGTTCCTTCATGCATGCAGGTAAATCCACCATCAGCGTGAACATTCATCCCATTTTTGAGATCTTCGTATTTCAACCAATTTAGCATGATATGGCTCTCCTTTCAGTGTTTGATCCGAATG
>DATFKV010000139.1:0-3190 GCA_035268465.1 Cryomorphaceae bacterium
AATGTGAGCAAACTGAAAGCCGGCCTTTTGGATGGATTGGACCAAAGGTTGGAGTTTATCTTGATGACGTCCAAAATCAAGGTTCCGGTGAAAATAGACTATAAATCCGTCAGTACTTTGGGTACCGATCGACTGGCAAATGCGGTATTCGCATCCAAATTTTATCACCAAAGAAATGTATTGGTCATCGATTTCGGCACGTGCATTAAATATGACCTGATTCGCGAAGACGGCACCTATCTGGGTGGAGCGATTGCGCCCGGTTTGCAAATGCGATTTAAGAGCATGAGCAAAATGACTAAGCGCCTCCCGCTTATTGAAAGTTGGCGAAACAGCGAAAAGGTTTGGCCCGGAAATACCACAAGAGGTAGTATGGTAGCCGGTGTTATGCAGGGGGTTGAAGCCGAAATACTCCATTATATCGAAGAGGGAAATAATAGATATGACAACCTCGTTGTAATTGCAACGGGAGGAGACTATACCTACTTTGAGAAAGCATTTAAAAATATCATCTTTGCGGACCCTTATTTAACCCTACGGGGACTACATGAAATTCTTATTTACAACATGGGCTAAAAAGTGTCTGCCGTTTTTCGGTTTGATCTTTTTTTGCAACCACGCATTTTCCCAATCTGATCTTTCATCACCGTACTCCATTTTTGGTCCCGGTATTGCCAATCAAAGGCAATCGGTGTCCCAGTTTAGCATGGGTGGCGCGGGCGTAGCGTTTATGGATCCGTACAAGATGAATTTGATCAATCCCGCGGCCACGGCTTACTACATGGAGCCAATATTTGAGACTTCGGGTAAAGGGAATATTTCAACTTTCGAGACCAATGTCGATCAATTCGATAACCGCAACTTCGAAATAAACAACCTGAGTTTGAGTTTTCCTATCAAAAGAGGAAAGTGGGCGCTCAACATTGGCTTGGTCCCGTTTACCAGTGTGGGTTACGATGTTAACGTCTTGGAAGAATCGGAGGAGGCCGGACTGTTATTGGCCAATTACTTTGGCGACGGCGGTATAAGTCAAGGATATTTTGGAACGGGAATTAATGTTTTTCACAAAGTAGACACCGCAAACAACGTAACGGCGATTGCCTTGGGAGGTCAATTGAATTATAATTTTGGAACGATCACCAATAGCAGAAGACTTAGTTACCTGGAGGATAACAATGCTTTAGGCTTTCAGGATTCTGAGAGCATATTGATTCGCGATGTCAATTTTGAAATAGGTATTCACGGTCAGACCAACATTAAGAAGAAAACACTGAATAACCCATCTTACATCAAGCTTCTTTTCGGTGGGGTATACACTTTCGGAAATGAACTGAATGCCGAGCAAAACCGCTACGCCAACAGTTTCAGGTTGTTTGCAAATGGAGCTAGTCAGGTTCAGGATACCATCGTTTCTGCAGTCAGACAAAAAGGAACAATTTATCTGCCGTCGTCTTATACAGTGGGAACGGTATTGGATTTTGTAAGCCGAAAAAGAATGAGATTCCGTTGGGCGGTTGATTATTCAGTAAGAAACTGGCAAGATTACGAGGTGGATTTTCAAGGTGCTATTCTGCAGGCAGATTTTAACAATAGTCAGCAGGTCAGTACCGGCTTGGAGTGGACGCCCCGCCTGGCAAGCACCAACTATATCGAAACAATTGAGTACCGCCTGGGTTTGAGGTACGTTCAAACAAATCTAAATCTTCGAGACAGGGATATTGATGATGTTGGCATGAGTTTTGGAATGACCTTGCCGTTACACTTTCGTCGTGGCTTAACGAAGTCCTCATTTCATATAGGAGCCGAGTATGGTGAATACGGAACGACGCAAGATGGATTAATACAAGAAACCTATATCAGGATTATGGCCGGTTTCTCATTTACACCTCATTTCCGAAACAGGTGGTTTGTTCAACCCAAATATGATTAACAATTAAATTATGAAAGCGAAATTATTTAGTCTCTTATTCTCAGGATTCCTCGTAATAGGAGGGTGGGCGCAAGACGATAGTAAATATGGTTCCACGCCCGAAGAAGTTGAAGAGTGCAAGAAGAATCTCTCCCTATACCGAGAGTACCGAGATCAAAATCTACCCCAGCAGGCTTTGCCTTTTTGGAGAGATGCCTTTGAAATTTGCCCGCAAAGTGCGAAAACATTGTACATCGACGGAGCGAAATTTTATGGAGATATTTTGGACGGTATTTACGAAGACTCAACTAAGTTGGACGAAAGAAATGCCTATATCGATACCCTGATGTTGATTTACGACAAGCGTATTGAGCACTTCAATGAAGAAGGGAAGGTTCTTGCCTACAAGGCAAATGATCTTTACAAATACGATGAGTCACGGGCCCAAGAGGCAAATGCGATGTTCAAACGGTCTATGGAATTAATGGGTATGAATACCGATGCCATTGCAGCTTCCAAGTATTACCAAACGCTATACGGCCTCAACCGAGAAGGAAAAGTGGAGAAGTCTGATCTTCTCGTAGAATACATGCCCGTGCTTGATATCTTGGACTACAACATTGCCAAGCTGGAAGATGAAAGCAAGAGAGATCGATATGAAAAGGCGAAAGGCAATCTGGACGCTTTCTTCATTAAAATCGCTGAGTGTGATGATATATTTAGAATCTTGGGAGAGCGAATAGCACAATCTCCAAATGATATCGAACTAAATAAGAAAGCTCTTGCGGTAATGAACAAGCGGGATTGTACGGATGATCCACTTTACCTTGAGGTAGCAGAGCGAGTTTACGCCGATAAACCTACTGCACCTGCGGCTTATTCCATCGGGATAGAAAAATTAAAGTCCAAAGAATATTCAGATGCTCTAAGGTATTTTGAAGAAGCAGCCGACTTATGTGGGGACTGTATTGATTTGAATCAGTATTACCTCAGAGCCGGTCAGTCGGCGGTAATATTGGGCAATACTTCCAAGGCCCGAACGTATGCGCAAAAAATTCTCTCAAGAGATCCTCAAAACGGAGATGCCTTGATGTTGATAGGAGATGCGATCGCGGCTTCGGCCAAATCTTGCGACGATGGAAAGCTAGGTACGGCAGGAGCTTACTGGCTAGCCGTGGACTATTACCAAAGAGCCAGAGCTGCGGATAGCAGTATTGCCGACAGGGCCAACCAGAAAATTGCAGGATACAAAAAGTACTTCCCTTCGAAAACAGATCTCTT
>DATFKV010000140.1:0-3204 GCA_035268465.1 Cryomorphaceae bacterium
CATTGCATCGGCCTTTTTTCTACCGCTGCTTTACTTTGTCAGGCGAAAAGTCCCTTCGGGGAAAATGCTGTTGAAGGCCGTGGGAATTGCGCTCTTGTCGATTTCTGTTGCTTTGTTGGTTGCGGTGTTCATTCGGTCGGGAGAATACATTTACAATAATTTTTTAGTCGCTCTGCACTACGTTTCGGGAAATCAAGCTCACGGCTTTTCGCAAGTTGCGCGTGAGTTTGATCATCACTTTTTCATTGTTCTTTTTCTGCTTCCAATGATTGCTTGCACCCTCATCTTCATGTCCGTCAAGAGGCTGTTTGATTCAGGTAAAGTGGAAGACAATTTTTCGTTGCAATCGTCTCTGTTCTTCTTCCTCATATTTCTGGGTAATTTTCCGCGAGGTCTGGTCAGACACGGATTTCTTGAAGCTCAAGATGGTTTCTATACTTCTACTTTCTTTTTGGCCTTGGCCCTTTTCGTTGTTTCATTTTTTAAGTCAACAAAGCCTTTTGTGAGGTATTCGATATTCTGCTGCGTTTCTGTGGTAGGTCTCTTGACCATCAAATACTTTCCGCTACCAGCGGGAAAGAGTCCGATTGAAACTTTTTTTACACAATCTTCCCTGAAGGACTTAGATAAAAAGGTAGACCTTGTTGATGGGAGAGTGAAAGGTCACGAAACCTTTGCCGAAGAAAACTTCAACGATCTGAATGATTTCTTAAACGAATATCTCGATGAAGATCAGACGTTTTTGGATTTTTCCAATACCCCGATGCTCTATTTTTACACGGGAAGAGAAGTTCCTTCCTATTTCGCGCAAAGCTTGCAGAATAGTATTGATGATTTCACTCAACTGAACCATCTGGCGCGACTGGACACCAACCGTGTGCCGGTTGTTATTTTTTCTCACTATCCTCCCGCATGGATGGATGCCACTGACGGGGTGGCAAACTCAATGCGCTACTATCCGATCGCTGAATACATTTACAAAAACTATAGGCCTGCAACGGTGGTCAATGACTTGAATGTTTGGTTGCCGAAATCACAATTGAAAAACTTTTCACTGGCTTACGATGATCCTTTGGCCACCCCCGATTACCACTATGGGTATGCACCTGTGTATATTTATAAGCACTTTGAAAGCGAGACTGAATCTCTTTTAAAGATAGAGGAAGTTAAGCCGGAAGGCCAATTCGTTGCGTTGGGTGAAGCGGTTCAAGGAGAATCTTCCCTTTTTCTTTCGCTCAGTTTGACCGGGAGTGGTCCTGATGGACTCGTCGTGATTTCTCTCTATTCCGGAGATAAGAAGGTGGGGATGTTACAACTTTTTGCTTCCGAAAGTGAGGGTGAGTATATGCTACCACTCACCAATTCCCTGTCATGGCACGAATTTGCTCCGAATCGGATTCGAATAGAAATTTGGAACGGAATGGAGTTGGAGTCCGTTGGTTTTTACAAAGATTTAAGAAGTGCAGACTAAGCATCAGCTGAATATCGATCGATACATCGCCCGACCCATCGCTTGGGGTCTGAACTTCGCCGTGCGAGTGGTGGGTCAGATCCTTTCGCTTGACCATTCCTTGGAAAAGGATTTCAAGAATATTGCCGTTTGTAAGTTCAAGGGTATGGGCAGCATCATCCAAGCCACTCCTATGCTCGCCGCGCTGCGTCAGAAATACCCCGAGGCTCAAATTACCTTTGTGTCCACTCTCTCCAACAAAGCAGTGCTCGATAAAATTGATCTGATTGACCGCGTGGTGGTGGTCGATGATTCCGGTCTTTGGAAATTGCTCAAGTCAAATTTCAAGGCCCTCACCAGTCTGGTGAAAAACAGACCCGACGTCTACTTCGATCTCGAAATTTACTCGCATTACAGCGTCATATTCACGGCACTAACGCTTTCGCAAAATCGAATCGGTTTTTACCTGCGTTCGGGTACCTACCGAATGGGTATTTACACGCACATGATGTTTTACAATCCGCAGGTACCCATATCCAAGGTCTATATGCAATTGGCGCAACTTCTGGGTTGCAACGAATCGGTGCCTCCTCTGTATCGCCTCGTGGGGCAATTGCCTGTCGGATTTGACAAGACCAATTACATGGTTGTCAATCCCAACGCATCAGACCTCAGACTGGAGCGGAGGTGGAGCAAAGAGAATTTCTTTGAGCTGATTAAGATCATCGCTCGTCGGACGCCCGAACTTAACATCTATCTGATTGGCAGCAGTGCAGAGAGGGCCCACGTGGCGAAAATTGCCGACGAACTGAAGGAGTTTCCGCAGGTCGTCAACATTGCCGGGGAGACTTCTATTTCCGAGCTTATTGCCATTATCGATCATGCCAAATTTATGGTGAGCAATGATACCGGGCCGATGCACATGGCTTTCAGCACCGGCACTCCCGTTGTCTGCTTATTCGGACCTTGCTCCCCCAATCAGTATGGGAATTTCAAAAACGCCCGAATTATTTACAAGCGGGTGTATTGCAGTCCATGCGTTCACGAATTTGAAGAGCCTCCCTGCAAAGGAAACAATGTGTGTATGCAATTGATCGAAATACAAGATGTAGTGAAGGGAATAGATGACCTGCTGTCCAATGAGAACGAGGGGAGGAGTGAGAGGGATAAAATCTACTACAGGGGCGACAACGACGTCTTGGGAAAAGTGCACCGCTAGGTTTGGTAGTTCTGCATAAATTTGAACCAATCAATTCATCTGCGGTTCATAGGGTATCCGAAACTTAATTTCTTTTAATCGATGATCTATTTCTCGCCCGATTTCAACGAATTCTTCAAAGAACTTGCCGCCAACAATCACAAAGACTGGTTTGACCTCAACAGAGATCGTTACCATACAAACATCAAAGAACCATTTGAGGTCTTTGTATCAGATTTGGTCGATGAGTTAAAGAAAGACGACCCTCGACTCAACATCAACCCGAAATCGGCGATATTTCGAATAAACAGAGACATTCGTTTCAGCAAGGACAAATCGCCGTACAAACTCAATCGATCGGCGGCCATAGCGCCCGACGGGAAGAAAAGCATCGCTCAAGGAGGAATCTACGTAGAACTCGGACCCGGAAGGGTGATGGTAGGCGGTGGAGCTTTTAATCCTTCAAAAGAGGAGTTGCAGGCATTGCGTGAAGCCATTGCGGCTCATCCCAAAAAGTTCAGAGATGCTTTGGCAAAGGAGAAGTTTCAGGAAGTCT
>DATFKV010000141.1:0-2458 GCA_035268465.1 Cryomorphaceae bacterium
CCGATTCGGGTTCATCTGCCAAGAAAACGTGGTCTCCCGCTGAAATCTCGGTGGTAAACCCGTCGCTACCAATTTCTACGGTCACATCTTCAGAGGGCTCCTTTTTTTCCATCTCGGCCGGTAAGTAACGGCTCACCCATGCACTGATCATTTTGGCCGCATAGGCCGCATCATCCTTATCTGTAAGTAAGTGATTTGCCCCGTCCAGAGTAATAAAGCTTTTTGGGTGACGAGCAGCTACATAAAGCTCAGCTGCATTGTCGATGCTTACAATTTCATCTTGTGGTGAATGCATGATCATCAAGGCTTTTCTCAGTTTGGGAAGAAGAGTTGCCGTTTTTTGGCTTTCCACATCGTGAATAAATTGTACCCCGATCTTAAAAGGTCTGCCTCCGATATTTACTTCAGAGACCTTATTGCGTTCAATTTCTTCTCGGCTGTCGGCAAAATGGCCGAGCACGTGCTCGGCTTCGGAAGGAGCACCAATGGTGCATACTGCCTCAATCGATTCAATTCTTTTGGCCGCATGCAGCACCGCTGTTCCGCCGAGTGAATGACCGATGAGCAACTTCGGAGTTTGGTAGTTTAGGGCTAAAAAATCCGCAGCACTTTCCAAGTCAGAAATGTTTGAAGTGAAATCCGTTTCCCCGAACTCTCCCTCGCTCATACCCAATCCCGTGAAGTCAAAGCGCAACACCCCAAAACCGTATTGGGTCAACTCTCTTGAAATATAAGTGGCGGCTCGAGCATTTTTACCACACGTAAAGCAGTGGGCAAATACCGCGAAGTGTTGGGCTGGTTTGGTAATGGGAAGTTCTAGTTTGGCGCTTAGGGTCAAACCGGCTTTATTTTTAAATTCGATCTTTTTTGATTTCACGGCTTTGTTTCTTGAGTCGATTCAAATCGAAGGTAAAACTTTATATGCACCCACTTGGTCGGGAGTTATACCTTTGGCAATTATTATTTCAAAAAACAAATGGGGAAATTATTGAAATACTTCTTACTTACCGTCTTGGCGGTCGTGTTGATCTTTTGGGTTTTTATTCAAAGTCACCAGCCGATGTTAAAAGGAAAGCTGGAGATGGCCACCATTCAAGCTCCCGTCGAGGTTTATTTTGATGAATACGGTATTCCGCACATTTATGCCACCAATGCTGAAGACGCTTACAGAGCGTTTGGTTATGTGCATGCGCAAGACAGGCTTTTTCAAATGGATCTGATGAGGCGAGTAGGAGCAGGCCGACTTTCCGAAATCATCGGACCCGAAATGAAGGAGACGGATATGTTTTTCAGAACCATCGGAACAAACCGTCAGGCAAAGGAGGATGCAGAAAAATTTAATGAGCTTCCCGAACGAGTGAAGTCTATAACTTTGGCCTATTTGGAAGGGGTCAATTCATACATCAATACTGCCAAACTTCCACTTGAGTATAAAATTCTTGGTTCAGACCCTGAACCATTTACAGTGGAAGATGTCTACTGCATTGCCGGATACATGGCCTACAGTTTTGCCTATGCGCTGAGAACAGACCCTCTGGTAGAAGACATTTCTACGACACTTGGCCCCGATTATATCCGTTTGTTTGACTTGGCAGTTACAACTGACATCCTTCCTCCCGACACGGTCCGAAAGGACACCTCAGGAACCGATACGCTGAATCTCGAACTCAGCTTGACCAGACCACATTTTCCTGATGAGCTTCCCATTCCTACTTTGCAGGGAAGTAACAGTTGGGCCATCGCACCCTCCAGAACTCTTTCCGGAAAGGTGATGCTATCTAACGACACCCACATTAAGTATTCAGCTCCCACCGTCTGGTACGAAGCGCATATAGAATATCCGGGCTTTGGGTTCTACGGGAATTATATAGCGGGAATACCCGTGGCACTGGTCGGTCATACGCGAAATCATGCGTGGGGCGTGACCATGTTTGAAGACGATGATTCCGATTTTTTTCTGGAGCGTTTTGCAGAGTCGGACAGCAGCGCAACCATTTTCCGAGATAGTCTGAGCGCACCGGTCAGCAAGTATCAGGAGACGGTAAGCATAAAAGGAGAGCCAGACACGTCATTTACAGTATATGAGACTATACACGGGGTTTTGATCAATGACTTCCTTCCTATAATTGAAGATCGACCGGTTTCCATGTACTGGAATTATACCGGGACGGACAATCAACTACTGGAAGCATTCAACAGAATGAACCGCGCTGACAATATGGATGACTTTAAGAAGGGGGTTGAAATGATTTCCTCACCCGGTCTCAACATTGTATATGGTGATGCCGCCGGTAATATTGCTCAATGGTCTGCAGGTAAATTGCTTAAAAGACCTGATTCCCTCGACGGGAAGCATTTTGCAAAAGGCTATATGGCTTATGCCAATTACGATGGCTACTATTCTTTTGACGAGAACCCTCAACTGGTCAATCCTTTTAATGGTTTTATTTTCTCGGCT
>DATFKV010000142.1:0-2210 GCA_035268465.1 Cryomorphaceae bacterium
AACGGATAATGCACTCGAAGAAGCAAACAAGCTGATTGAGATAAATCCTTCAGAAATCCGCTATTACGGAATGAAGGCGGAAATTTTAGAGCAAACGGGCAAGCATAAAGAAGCCAAGGCTCTCTATGCCGAAATGCTCGAAATCGACCCCGATAATGGATTGGTGCTTTTGGCCCTCTACGAAATTGCAGAGCAAGAAGGAAACGCATTAAAAGCGCAAGATTTTCTGTCCTCAGCATTTCGTAGCGAAGACTTAGGAATTGACGTGAAAGTCAATATCCTGCTGAACCTCATGACCAACCCCGGTGAATCGCCTGAATTCCTTTTCAAACTATCGGATGCGCTGGTAGCAGCTCATTCCCAAAATGCAAAGTCCTACGCCATCCAGGGTGATCTTTATAACAATTTTGGTCGACAAAAAGAAGCTCGAACTCAATTTCAAAAAGCGGTTGAGCTCGACCCCAACCGGCCACCGATTTGGCAAGAAATACTGATCATTAGCTCTGCGCTCAATGATTTTGAGACGATGCGAACAGAAAGTGAAAAGGCACTCGAATACTTTCCGCAGCAACCCCTCTTTTATCTTTTCAACGGTATTGCGCTGCAGCAATTAGGGCAAACCGAAGCAGCAATTGATGCGCTTGAAGCAGGAAAAAACCTGGTGATTGACAACACGGAATTGCTCAGTCAGTTTTACGCTTCTCTCGGCGATGCTTATCATACGACGAAAGACCATGAATCGAGCGATGCGGCTTACGAAAAAGCCCTGAAATACAATCCTTCCAATGTGATTGTGCTCAACAATTACGCCTACTATCTTTCACTGCGAGGAGAAAAACTCGAACGAGCTGAAAAAATGGCAAAATCAGCAAACGACTTGAGCCCGAATCAAGTGAGTTTTCAGGATACTTACGCGTGGGTACTTTTTAAGAGAGGGAATTTCCAAAATGCGCTTTTTTGGATAAAAGAAGCGCTAAAAAATGGAGGAACTGAGGATCCCGATGTTTTAGAACATCACGGAGATATTCTATGGGAACTCAACAAGAAAGAAGACGCCAGAATCGCTTGGAAAATGGCGATAGATGCCGGTGGTGATAAGAATCAACTCAACGAAAAAATTGCACGTCCCGAATGAGAAGGAGTTTTGAACCCATATTTTTTCTCCTAATTTTACTCCTCGTGATTTCGGGGTGCAAAACGAAACGCGTGCTTACCAAAAGCCCTCTGCTACCCTTGAGCGAAAAAGCCATCATTGCACAGCTGAAAGCCAACTCTTTTGAATTTTCTACGCTGAGCGCAAAACTCGATGTAAGCGCAGTAACCGAAACAGAAAATCGGTCTTTCAAAGTCAATATGCGGGTGGCAGCTGACAGTGCCATTTGGATGAGTATTACTCCGGCATTGGGAATAGAGGCAGCCCGTGCGATGGTTTCAGAAGATAGCCTCAAGTTTATTGACAAGCTCAGCGACAAGTACTACATGGGCGATTACCGCGCGCTGGATTCATTGTTTGGTTACGAGGCGCAATATGATTTCTTGGAGAATTTATTGGTTGGTAATCCGATACAAATTTTGGAAGATGAGAAATACCAATCTGTGGTAGATGAGCTTTACTATGTGATTCAAACCAAGAATCCTCGCAAGGTGCGAAAAGCCGTTGACCTCTCTTTCAAGCCATCAATGGGAGACAGTTTGCAAATTGAGACAGAAATCGTAAAAAGGAAGAAACTCGACAAAGCTGTTGAGAAACTTGAAGATGAAGACTTAGTCATCAAACGCTTTTACGTTCGCGCTGACAATTTCAGAGTAGAAAAAGTAATCATAGAAGACCTGCTTACTCAGCGCTCTTTCAGAGTAGAATACGCCGATTTCATGGAAGTTGAAGGATATTCTTTTGCCCACGATATCACCGTATTCATTGATACGCCAAAAGAGACCGGGAAATTTGAACTTTCGTATTCAAGATTAAGGCGCAACATTCCTCAATCCTATCCTTTTAAAATTCCTTCAAAGTATGACCCTCTTTTCCGTTAGGTCAATTCTGGTGGTCTTGGCTTTGGCAATAGCCACAGTCGCGGGTGCTCAAGAAAAAGAGAGCCTCCAAAAGGAGCGCGATAAAATATCGGAAGAAATTAGCTACACCAATAAACTGCTTCAGGAAACACGTCAGAACAGAAGCAAGATGGAAGGCGAACTGGGGCTATTGAATA
>DATFKV010000143.1:0-8479 GCA_035268465.1 Cryomorphaceae bacterium
ATGGTAACAGAAACTTTGAGGTCGTACATTTGTCTGTCACTCTTAAAATTGGATTTTTAAGGCTTTGAGATTCATCATACACAAATCAAGTTTTTTTCTACTTCTGAGCTTTTTTGTTTTAGGTGAAAACCTGAACGGTCAGTCCGTTCATTTCAATACCATTTCACTCAAGGAAGGCTTATCACAAAACACGGTCACTGACATGATTCAAGATGACAGGGGGTATGTGTGGATGGGAACAAGAGATGGGCTGAATCGATATGATGGTTACGATTTTATTGTCTTTCGTGGTGTCAAAGGTGATAGTACTGCGCTTTCAAGCAGCACTATTTCTGCTCTTTATCAAGATACTGACGGGATGCTTTGGGTAGGAACTACGTTCGGTTTAAATCAATTTAACCCGATAACTTTCGAGACGAAATCTTACTTCCACTGGTTCGAAGATTCGCTGACCATAAGCAGTAACTCGATTAAAAGCATAGCCCAGGATGCAGAAGGAAATATATGGGTGGGAACCGACAACGGACTGAACCGATTGAATGATGATGATACATTTGTGCGCTATGAAATAACTGAAGGAGACTCGACAAGCTTGCCTGGTAAAGAAGTAAGAGACATCCTACTTGATGATTTAGGAGCTCTATGGATTGCTACTGAGGGGGGGCTCGCTTCTTACAATTCCTTTTCGGATTCTTTTAAGCGCTATCGCTACAAATTTGATGACGAGAATAGTTTGAGCAGCAACAATATTTTCTGTTTGGAAAAAGGAGATAATAACACTGTTTGGATAGGTACCAGACAAGGTCTTAATGAACTCCACACCGACAGTATGTCTTTCGAAAGGTATTTTGTAGATAAACCCACGCCGGGCTTTCTTTCTTCCAACATCATACAATCGTTGCTTTATGATGACAAAGGAGATCTGTGGGTGGGAACTCCTTCGGGGTTGAATAAGCTTTACGATCAGATGCAGTCTTCCAGTGTATACAGATATGGTGAAAATGAACTGAACTCTCTGCCAAATGATTACATATTGAGCTTGTTAATGGATCGCTCGGGAGTGATATGGGTGGGAACCCAATCCGCAGGAGTCGCTACGCTCGATCGGGAGGCGCCACAATTCAATTCAGTAACCTATTCGAATCTGGAGGGGTACGAGCCCGAGCAAAATCGAATTTACGGGTTTTCTGAAGCAGGAGATACTGCGATCTGGGTGGCCACAGGAAAAGGCATTAATCTTTTTGACCAATATGCTGATGAGAGTATTTTCGAATTAAAAAGTGACAACCATCCGATAAACCGAACCGATTGTGCCGCCTTGGCCATTCTTGAGCTTAACGACTCTATGCTATATATAGGGACCGCAGAAAAAGGACTGTGGCAGTACAGCAGCGCGCGAGATGAGCTGAAGACCTTCGAAGTAGACTCTGAGGACTCCCTAAGTTTGACGTCAAATAGAATTACAAAAATTGTAGCCGATAAAACGGGAAATCTATGGCTCGGGTCTGCCGGTGGAGGGCTCATTTTTTTTGATGTTGAAACCGAAAAATTTGAGTCGTTTAGGTTCGATGGTGGAGATCCGAACTCGATTCGCGACAACAATGTAATCAGTCTGGATTTGGATAAAGGTGGATTGCTCTACGTAGGTACAGGAAACGCAGGTCTTTATATTCTTGATACCAAGAGCAGGAAATTCATTAAAAGGTATCACGTCAATTCTTCGAATTTTCAAATACCTGATAATTCCATCAATTCCATTATGGTTGAGAACTCCGGGACGTTGTGGCTAGGCACCAACGGAGAAGGATTGGTTCGAATAACTCAAGACACTGATTCCGTAACTGTATACAATAGAGCCAATGGATTGGCCAATCAAGTGGTTCATGGAATTACCAAGGATGTGTTTGGTATTCTGTGGTTGAGTACCAATGCAGGATTATCTGCCTTCAATGAGCAAACCAGCACGTTCAGAAACTATACTGAAGAAGCGGTTCTGGGAAAAAATACATTCTTACAGGGTAGTTTTTTTCGCGATGGTGAAGGCGTCATTTATTTTGGCGGAGCCAACGGCTTTGATTATTTCAATTCCATCGGTCTTCGAGAGAATGATTACATACCCACGGTTTCTATCGTTGGTTATAATCTTTATACGGCCGATGGCGGAGATACATTGCAGCAAACGATTTACAGTGTGGAAGACACATTGAGAATGAATCACAATTACACGGGTGTGTCCTTCACTTTTTCTGCCTTAAGTTTTAAGCAGCCTGAAAAAAATCAATACGCTTACCGTTTGTCGGGAGTTTTTGATGATTGGCAATACAGCGGTACGCGGCGATATGTAAGCTTTTCAACGGTGACGCCAGGTACTTACACATTCGAGGTTATTGCCTCCAATAACGATGGCTTATGGAGTTCAGAACCCGCCAAGATTACACTCATCATTGAATCATCAATCTGGGAATCGACATGGTTCAAGATAGCCATGATTTTTGTGATTTTGGCGATCCTCTTTTTGATCAGCAGGTATCAGATTGAATCTGAAAAAGCGAGGAGAAAGGTCTTGGAGCATGCCGTGTCTATCCGAACAAAAGAGATTGCAAAAGAGAGAGATACCAATGTCGTCCTCCTGCGCGAAGTACATCATAGAGTGAAGAATAACTTGCAAATCATTGTAAGTTTACTCAGTCTGCAATCCAATCACATCAAAGACACAAGGATGCTCGATGTTTTTTCTGAAATCCAGAATAGGGTCAGATCCATGTCTTTGATCCATCAGAAGATGTACAAGACCAAAAACTTGGCGTCGGTCAATCTGAAAGAGTATCTGGATGATTTGGCTCAAAACTTACTTGAAACATACCGCTTGGGACAAAGCGTGGATCTGTCAGTTGATATTTCGGTGGATGGTTTTAGTGCAGATACCTTAACTCCGTTGGGGTTAATCATTAATGAGATTTTCTCAAACTCTCTGAAATATGCCTTCCCCAACGGTCGAAAGGGAACCATTACAGTATCCCTTCACCAAATCGCCGTCGGTAAGTATCGCTTGATTATCGGCGATGATGGGGTAGGGTTTCCTGATGATTTTGAGGAAGATAAAGACTCTTTCGGCAGTGAGCTGATAGAGGCTTTGACTGAGCAGCTAAATGGAACTTTAAAAGTCAGAGATGATCTGAAAGGCGCCTTTTATCAACTTGATTTTGAAGATGAGGAAAGGGAATCTTGAGCTAATTTAGCCTATGAGGAACCATCATCATGAAGGAGGGGATACTCACTTGAAATTCTTCCTCTGATTCTAAGTTTTGCATCACATAGTACCCGTACATCTTTCCGGTGTCCGTAGTGAAATCGCACGATGAATTGTAGGAGTATATCTCTCCGGGTTGAATGACGGGCTGCACACCTATCACACCCTCTCCTTCTACTTCTCTTCTTTTTGTAGAGCTGTCATAGATGTACCAATGTCTCTTCATCAATTGAATCGGAAATCTATTTCGGTTCTCGATGATGATATTGTAAGAAAACAGGAAAAGACCATTTTCCGGCTTGGAAAAACGCTCTTCAAAGTTGCACTTAACCGAAATTTTGATGCCTGAACTTAAAGCAGTAGTCATAGCTGGCGATCGAAAGTTTTCACAAGGTTAAAAAAAACATTGACTATTATTTGTCGAAGGTAAGTAAAGTTATCTGCCTAAACTGTTCACTCTTTCCACCCCGATTAATCGATCAGAAAAGTAGCTCTGGTCCTTGAAGTATACCAAAATCAAATAGTCATTTTCCGTTTCGGAATGATTTCCATCCGTGAGATCAGACGAACCCTGCTCTGCTTTGGGATATTTCCATAAATAGGTGTAGTTGTAATAGCCTTGCTTCAATTTCAGTGCCAACTCATAGTTGAGATTATCGGGATTGTAAGTCATGCGGTGCGACTTTTTCAATCGCCAATTAGACAGCTGCCCCATCACATACATTTCTCCGCTTCCAAGCATGGCGTCCACGGGAAAACTGAAATGAACCGTTACATAGTCCGATTCAAGGTGAGGGTTCACCATATCATCATTCTTTACCAAGAACTTTCCATTGATGTCGTTCTCAAAGGTGTACTGCTTGAATGCCTGACCCCAATCGGGAGCCAAGTAAATATGGTATCCGTCGTCTTCCAATCGGATCTCCTCTACTTCCTCGCTCCGATAGCGTAAACTTTTAGCATCAAAAAATCGGAATTCATTTCCACCGTCAAAATCAAGGTCTCCCTGGTAATTGTAGGTGAGCTGTTGGTTTTTGATGAAGTTCGGTTTTATACCTGAAATGACATTGTCCCTCCTTAGGTTTTGCATGACCACAAGCTCGATATCTCGGTAAGGATTCATGGTTTGAATCGCCCCCAAGTTCACGTCAATATCAACTTCTTGACGGTATTCCCTGTCAGAAACAATATTCGAAGGCTGAACCACGGCAGAGATACTCACTTTTGGCTCGACCACCATAAACCTGCCGGTCAAAATCAAGTCCTTGGGATCGCCATTTGCATACACCTTTATGATGTAGTTGCCGCTTCTGATCAAGTCTATTCTGTTATTGGGAAACTCCAATTGGTAATTGGTGTAATTGTTAACCGTATTGAACGAAAAATCATAATTGGTTATGATGTCGCTATTGTATCCTTGCTGGTAATCCATCAGTTGGAGGTCCGAAGGTTTCCAATCCCAAGTGCAGTGAACGAATGAATAGTGCATCTCTCGAATATTTTCGTCCAAATCGTCAAATCGTAAGACGATCTTTTCATCTCCGTTCAGCGGAATAATCGGCGCATCCAATTCTGATCCCTTGATGTGGAGAATGACGGTTTTGATGCTTTCGTCATAAATTTTATCCGTGTATTGGAGCTCCTTCTTGTCGAAGTATTCGGGCTGTGGTTCAATTTCCGTTTTTTCTTCTGATTGAAGGGTGGCCGAGGCTTTGCAAGCTGAAAAGAAAAGAGAACTGAAAAAAATGAAGAAGATGACCTGATGGAGCATCCTATGAACAATTGGCATATCCTGATAACGGTGGTTTTATTTAGATATTTCTAAATAGTTTGTAAATATTCGTGAGCCTTTCAATAGCAGTGGGCAAAAATCAAAGTTATTGTTAATTTTGCCGGCAAATTTAAAGGACCTCTAAGTGCATGTCTAAGGCCATAAAAATAAAGAAAGGTGCGGATATAAAGTTAATCGGCGAAGCCGATAAAACGATTTCCGCTGCCACACGATCAACTGTTTTCGCTCTCAAACCAGACGATTTCTTCGGAACTATTCCAAAATTGTCCGTGAAAGAAGGAGCGGAGGTGAAAGCCGGTTCTCCGCTGTTTTATGATAAATCAAGAGAGCGCGTAAAATTTTCTTCCCCGGTAAGCGGAGAAGTGGTGGAAGTGATGCGAGGCGCGAAACGAAAAATTCTGGCAGTTAAAGTTTTGGCAGATTCTGAAACGCGTTACGAGGCATTCACTCCATGGACGGGCGGTTCAGATCGAGACGCCTTGGTAGATACCATGCTCGCCATGGGGCTTTGGCCTTTTGTAAAGCAAAGGCCCTATGGGGTAATCGCTAATTCAGAGGATACCCCGAGAGATATTTTTGTGAGTTTTTACAATTCAGCTCCCTTGGCACCGGAAGCTGCTTTTCTTCTCGAGAGCGAAAAAGAAAATGTTCAGCTGGCATTGGATGCGCTGAATCTGCTCACTTCCGGTGATGTACACATCGGAGTTAAAAAAGGTGACAGTTTCTTTGATAGCCTCACAGGAGTAAAAAAGCATAGCATACAAGGTCCTCATCCTGCCGGAAATGTTGGTGTACTAATACACCACGTATCTCCCATTAATAAAGGAGAAATCGTTTGGACGGTAAATGGGATGGATTTGGCCATCATAGGTCGATCGCTCAAGGCGGGTCAATTTAAAGCAGAACGAACAATTGCCCTCGTCGGATCAGAAGTCGAAAAACCACAATTCTACACTACGATGATCGGTGCCACAATGGATTCCATTGTCGGAGGAAAACTCAAAGGTAGTAACAACCGCATCATCAGCGGCGATCCGCTAACCGGAGCTGCAGTCGATACCAAAGGACATCCGGGTTTTTACAGTTCACAAGTTACCGTCTTGCCTGAGGGAGACCACAAGAAGTTTTTCCTGACTGAGGGGTGGTTAGCTCCGGGTTTCAATAGTTTTAGTCTGTCCAAGGCTTACCCCTCATGGTTGAACCCCGGAAAGAAATACCGTTTGGATACCAATCTCAACGGAGAAGAAAGGGCATTTGTGGTAACGGGAGAGTTGGAAAAAGTGTTCCCTTTTGACATCTATCCTATGCAACTTATCAAGTCCATAATGGTTAATGATATAGATGCCATGGAGAAGCTCGGGATATATGAGGTGCTTCCGGAAGATTTCGCTTTATGCGAATTTGCCTGTACTTCAAAGGTCAATATTCAACAAGTAGTTGAAAACGGATTGGCCGACATGAGAAAAGAATTTGAATCTTAATTAAAATCAGCGAAAGTGAAAGTTGTTGAGAATCTATTGGGTAAGGTAAGACCCGCTTTTGAGAAGGGAGGAAAGCTGGAGAAGTTGTATCCGATGTATGATGCATTGGAAACCTTTGCATTTGTTCCTGATCACACTACCAAAAGAGGAGCACATATACGAGACTCCATTGACATGAAAAGAACGATGTTCTTGGTGATCGTGGCTTTGATTCCGGCTCTTTTATTTGGAATTTACAATACGGGATACCAGCATTTCCTGGCATTGCAGCAAGAAGCCACGTTTATGGAAATGGTGCTCTTCGGCCTCTGGAAAACCGTACCCTTGATCATTGTTTCTTATGGCGTAGGACTTGGAGTGGAGTTTATCTTTTGCATTATTAAAGGCCACGCAATCAATGAGGGCTTCTTGGTGTCGGGAATGCTTATTCCTTTGATTATGCCAATGGACGTCCCGCTTTGGATGGTGGCTATTGCCACGGCTTTTGCAGTGCTTATTGCAAAAGAAGTATTCGGTGGAACCGGAATGAATATCCTGAACGTAGCTCTGACCGCACGTGCCTTTCTCTTTTTTGCTTATCCCACAAAAATGTCGGGTAATAAAGTATGGGTTAGTACTGAAGGTGGTACTGCCGTGGATGGTTTTACCGGCGAAACATTATTGGCCCAAGCCATTGAAAACGGAGCGAACTTTTACGATACTACAGGGGCTTATTATGCTTCGGTCTCCGACAGTTTTATGGCTTCATTCCTTGGCTTTATTCCGGGTTCAATAGGGGAGACTTCCACTTTGGCGATCTTAATTGGTGCGGCCATACTCCTTTGGACGGGGGTTGCCAGCTGGAGAATTATGCTGTCTGCCTTGATTGGTGGAGCTGTGATGGGATTAATATTCAATATTCTCGGACCACAAGTATCACCGGATAATCTTTATCTTCAGGTACCGTGGTGGCATCAATTGGTGATGGGTGGATTCATGTTCGGAATCGTATTTATGGCTACCGACCCCGTTACTGCAGCTCAGACCTTCAGGGGAAAGGTCATTTATGGGTTTTCCATCGGTATATTAGGTATTCTTATTCGGGTGGTAAACCCGGCTTATCCCGAAGGAATTATGTTGGCCATTCTTTTTATGAATGTCATGGCACCTACTATCGATCACTATGTGGTGCAAGGAAACATTAATAAACGTTTGAAACGACTCAAAACAGCTTAACAATGGCAGTAGATAAAAACAGCAACGCTTTTACCTTCATATTCGCCATCATTATGGTCGTGGTGGTAGGTGCAGTGCTTTCATTTGCAGCAATGTCGCTCAAACCTCTTCAGGTTCAGAACAACATTGAAAAGAAAATGATCAACATTCTCACTTCAATCGGAGTAGAGGCAGATCGCGAAAACGCTAAAGAACTTTTTTACCAATACATCACTGAGCGCTACGTGCTCAATTCTGATGGAGAGATCGTTTCTACTCGGGTCGATGAAATTAAAGCCCAAGATGATGAGGAACCATTTAATGTGGATGTTCAGAAGCAATTCAGAGATCCTACATTAAGCGTTGAAGAGCGCAGCTACCCGCTGTATATTGCTTCAATTGAAGGCGAGGAGGTAGCCATTATTCCATTAATTGGAAAAGGATTGTGGGGTCCGATATGGGGATATGTCGCATTGGAAAGTGACTTCAATACCATTTACGGAGCTAATTTTGACCACAAAACGGAAACTCCCGGACTTGGAGCTGAGATCAAAGAATCATGGTTTTCAGATCCTTTTATCGGCAAAACCATTTACAATGAATCAGGTGAGCTCGTTTCGGTGAATGTTGTGAAAGGGACAGCAGACCCCGATAATCCACACGCCGTTGATGGTATCACCGGAGGAACCATCACTAGTAACGGTGTTGACGAAATGCTTGAGCGTACTTTCGGCGTGTACGACACCTATTTTAAGAACAACT
>DATFKV010000144.1:0-6848 GCA_035268465.1 Cryomorphaceae bacterium
GGGAACAAGACGCTTCATGGACGAGAGAAAAGCCACGGCAACCATTGGTTTCCGATGTGCGATGGATCGAGTGGGAAGCCCTGTAGGTTTCGATCAGTCCAGATAAGATTTCTTTTGAATAATTTTTTTAAACACCCGATCGACTTGATCGGGTGTTTTTATTTTTGGGCCTATGGAAATCCAAGATCTGTATAAAATTTATCTCAAAACTCCACGCGTTACTACCGACACTAGAAAGGAGGTCAGTGATACGATTTTCTTTTGCTTGAAAGGTCCGAATTTCAATGCAAATTCATTTGCGCTCAAAGCGCTCGAAAGAGGAGCTATACATGTAGTGGCCGATGACCCCGAGCTCCATAAAAAAGAAAACATCACCGTCGTAGATGACGTTTTGACGACCTTGCAGAACTTGGCGCGGCATCATCGAAATCATTTTCAATTCCCTGTCATAGGCTTAACGGGTAGTAATGGAAAAACCACGAATAAAGAGCTTATCGCTGCCGTTCTATCGCGCAAATACAAAACCTATTTCACTAAAGGCAATTTGAACAACCACATTGGCGTGCCGCTCACTTTACTAGCCATTCCACTAGCAGCTGAGATGGCTGTTATTGAGATGGGAGCAAATGCCCAAGGCGAGATCAGAGATCTCAGCAATATTTGCGATCCTGACTACGGGATGATCACCAACATCGGCAAGGCCCATCTGGAAGGTTTTGGTGGGATCGAAGGGGTCAAAAAAGGGAAGTCAGAACTGTTCAAGCACATCAAAGCAAAAAATGCCAAGCTTTTTGTTAATGGCGACGATCAAGTTTTGATGGAGCTTTCTCAAGGCACTGAACGGACCTTGTTCGGATCCCGAGAGGAATTCTACTGCAGCGGTTCAATCCTCGATCGAAAACCGTTCATCTCATTTGAATTTACACACGGCGGTCAATCATCGGGTGAAATCAAAACTAAATTGGTCGGAGCCTACAACTTCTCAAATTTAATGGCGGCGGCTTGCATTGGTTGCTATTTTGGTGTGCCAATAGCAGAAATCGGATCGGCTCTGAGCAGTTACAAACCCAATAACAACCGATCAGAAATGGTCGATACGGGAAAGAACAAACTCATTCTTGATGCCTATAATGCCAATCCGAGTAGCATGGAACTGGCCATGGCCAATTTTGCTGAAATGGACCACGAACCCAAATTGGCATTGGTAGGACACATGCTCGAATTGGGTGAGGATTCACCCGTAGAACATCAAAAACTAATTGATCAATTATCAGAGCTTGGGTTGAAGGCGATTCTAGTAGGAAGCAACTTCAATCAGTGCAATAAAAAAGGGTTTCACCATTGTGAAACCCCCGACCAACTTAAACTTTGGCTTAAAGCCAATCCTATTGAAAACCACCTGATCATTGCCAAAGGCAGCAGATTGGTGGCAATGGAAAAAGCCAAAGACTTTCTCTAGTCTTTTAAAATGGTTCTGGAAATTACAACTTTCTGAATTTCAGAAGTTCCTTCGTAAATCTGCGTAATTTTTGCATCCCGCATCAATCGTTCTACGTGGTATTCTTTTACGAAACCGTAACCTCCGTGAACCTGAACGGCTTCAACGGTAACATCCATTGCTACTTTGGAAGCAAATAACTTGGCCATTGAGCTAGCGTAGTCAAAGTTTTCGCCTCTGTCTTTTTGTTGAGCCGCTTTCAAGCAAAGCAATCGAGCTGCTTCAATTTCCGTAGCCATATCAGCCAATTTAAAAGCAATGGCTTGATGCTCGTGGATAGGTCTTCCGAAAGCTTTTCTCTCTTTGCTATAAGCAAGTGCCAATTCGTAAGCTCCACTAGCAATACCCAGGGCTTGAGCCGCAATTCCAATACGTCCTCCCGAGAGGGTTTTCATGGCAAACTTGAACCCAAAGCCATCCTCTCCGAGTCTGTTTTCCTTGGGAACCTTTATATCCTGAAACATCAGTGTATGGGTATCGCTTCCGCGAATTCCCAACTTATCTTCCTTTGCTCCAAGCTGAAATCCTTCCATTTCTCGCTCAACGATCAAGCAGTTGATTCCTCGATGGCCTTTCTCCACATCAGTCTGGGCAATCACTAAATAAATTGAGGCCGTACCTCCGTTGGTGATCCAGTTTTTGGTTCCGTTCAGGAGATAGTGATCACCTTTGTCTATTGCCGTTGTTCTTTGCGAAGTAGCATCTGATCCTGCTTCGGGCTCGCTCAAGCAGAAAGCGCCTATTTTCTCTCCCGTAGCCAAAGGCACCAAGTACTTTTGCTTTTGCTCTTCTGTTCCGAACATTTCCAGTCCCCAGCAAACTAAGCTGTTGTTCACCGACATACATACGGAGGTAGATGCATCAATTTTTGACAATTCCTCCATCGCCAAAACGTAGGAAACGGTGTCCATACCACTTCCGCCATATTTAGGACTAGTCATCATCCCCATAAAACCTAGCTCGGCAAGTTGTTTTACCTCATCTTTGGGGAATCTTTGTTCATTGTCGCGCTCGATTACGCCGGGTTTCAAAACATTTTGAGCAAAATCTCGCGCCGCATCTCTTACTGCAATTTGCTCCTCAGTCAATTGAAAATTCATAATTTATCGTGGTTTAATTTTCAGCGTCGCAAATTTACGGTTTAATTGATAATAGAATTTATGCAAGAAAAAGCTACTCACTCGCCTGAAAATCAAATCGGAATAGGGGTTATGTCGGGCACATCACTCGACGGTTTGGACCTGGCTTTGTGCAGATTTGACTCCAACGGATATGAAATTCTGGAATTTTGCTGTGTTGATTTTCCGTCAGTTTTAAAAAACTCGCTCGCCAATGTTCACTTGGCAAATGGCCTCAACTATTTTGAAATCGAGAATGAATACTCGTATTTCGTGGCAGCGGCTATTCGAGACTTTCACTCCAATACGGGAACTCGAGCCTCCTTTGCAGGAATTCACGGGCAAACCATTTTTCACCAACCCGAATCACAACTCACCGTTCAGATGTTAAACGGAGCTTTGGTCGCCGCGGTCTCCGGTCTTCCTACGGTATGTGATTTCAGGCGAGGCGATGTAGCAAGCGGCGGACAAGGAGCTCCGCTCGTCCCCATTGGCGATCGTGATCTTTTTGGCGATTATTCTGCTTGCCTTAATCTGGGTGGCTTTGCCAATATTAGCTTAAAGAAAGATGAAGTACGTATGGCCTATGATATCTGTCCGGTCAATATCGTACTGAACCTTCTGGCAAGAAACGAAAATAAGGAATACGATGCCGAAGGTCAACTAGCTGCTTCCGGAGAATTGGATTCTGATCTTTTAAACCGTCTGAATTCATTGATTTTTTACGATCAAAAGCCTCCGAAATCGCTGGGAAGGGAATGGATGGAAAATCAAATCCTGCCACTACTCAGGGGAATTCAAAACAGGGCAGCCCTGAGAACTTTTACCGAGCACGCAGCACAACAAATCACTCAAAACTTACCAAAAAAAGGAAGGGTCTTGGTGACCGGCGGCGGAGCTTATAATGACTTCTTAATTTCAAATATCCGAAAACAACTGCCGACTACCGAAATTATCATCCCTCGTTCTGAACTGATTGAAGGAAAAGAAGCACTGATTTTTGCCTACTTGGCAAAATTAAGGCTGGATCAAAAAATCAATGTTCTATCTTCTGCAACGGGGGCAGCTCATAACTCGTGCACAGGAGCCGTATACATTCCTTAAAACTGCTAAAAAATAGCCTAACTATCACATCGAAGTGATACCGTGCATGGTCACTTTTGATATATTTGCGGCTTATTGAAAAAATCCTGCATGAAAGAACTCCTGAAAAAGTTTGAAGAACGCACCCCGGAAATCGTTTTTGAATGGAGCGACCCCGAAACCGAAGCAGTTGGTTGGGTCGTAATCAATAGCCTTCGAGGCGGTGCAGCAGGAGGCGGAACACGCATGAGGATTGGTCTCGACCGCCGAGAGGTGGAGTCTTTGGCGAAAACCATGGAGGTGAAATTTACCGTATCAGGGCCACCAATAGGTGGAGCAAAAAGCGGAATTAATTTTGACCCTCAAGATCCTCGAAAGCACGGCGTTTTGCAACGGTGGTACAAAGCCGTTACCCCACTTTTGAAAAACTACTACGGAACCGGCGGCGACTTAAATGTAGACGAGATTCACGAAGTAATTCCAATAACGGAAGACTACGGTCTTTGGCATCCTCAAGAGGGGGTGGTGAACGGTCATTTCAATCCGCGAGAAAATGAAAAAATTCACCAAATAGGTCAATTACGCTTTGGAGTTTCCAAAGTAGTTGAAGATCCTCACTTTTCTCCGGACCCATCGCGGAAATTTGTCGTAGCTGATCTGATAACGGGATACGGTGTCGCCGTGAGTGTTATGCACCATTATGCTTTGAGAGGGGAGGATTACAAAGGCAAAAGAGCCATCATCCAAGGATGGGGAAATGTAGGAGCAGCGGCGGCATTTTATCTGGCACAAGCGGGAATTTCCGTAGTCGGCATTATTGATCGAGCAGGCGGATTGATTAACAGAGACGGAATGTCGTTCGATCAAGTAAAAAATCTCTTTCTAGAAAAGGAAGGAAATGCATTAAGGAATGAAATGCTCATGTCCTTTGACGAAGTAAACTCCAAAATTTGGGATACTCAGGCCGAAATATTTTTGCCTTGTGCCGCATCCAGACTTATTACTAAAGATCAGGTAGACCGAATGATTGAGGCAGGAATGGAGGTGATCGCCAGTGGTGCCAATGTGCCATTTGCCGATTCTGAGATCTTCTTCGGCCCCATAATGGGCTATACCGATGAAAAACTAAGCATCATTCCGGATTTTATTTCAAACTGTGGCATGGCTCGAGTTTTCGCCTATTGCATGGGAAAAGATGTCGAAATGAGTGACGATGCTATTTTTTCAGATACTTCAAATGTGATCAAAAAGGCCCTTCACGACGTTATAGAAAAGAATCACAAAAAAACGAATATGGCCGAGACCGCTTTTGAGATAGCACTCTCGCAACTCGTGTAAGATGGAAATAGCAATTGTTGCAGTATTTGTCCTCGGTTATTTGGCTATTGCATTGGAGCATCCCTTGCACATCGATAAGGCCGCATCAGCTTTAGTTTTAGGTGTTGTTTGCTGGGCACTATTTGTGCTTGGAGTTGATGCTGTACCTGCCTTCTTGGAACATGAATATTCAGTCTTTCAGGACGAGAATACCATGCTCGCGGCCAACGAATTTAAACCGATGTTCTTGGAGCATCGCCTCCTATATCACCTGAGTGAAATTGCCAGCATCCTTTTCTTCCTAATGGGTGCCATGGCTATCGTTGAGACCGTGGATGCACATGAAGGGTTCCGCGTAATCACCGATAAAATCAAAACAACCAACAAAGTTAAATTGCTATGGATTTTGAGCATTTTGACCTTTTTCTTCAGCGCGGTTTTAGACAATCTTACTACAACTATCGTGATGGTCTCGCTACTGCGAAAACTGATCGAAGACAAGAAAACACGCTGGTTCTTCGTGGGATTTTTGGTGATCGCCGCCAATGCGGGAGGAGCTTGGTCTCCTATCGGTGATGTAACGACTACCATGCTATGGATCAAAAAGCAGCTACCTTCCACACCGTACATTATTCAACACTTAATTCTGCCAAGTTTAACAACTGTGCTTGTGCCGTTAGTCTTTCTCAGCTTCAGAATTAAAGGGAATGTGACCCGTCCCGCCGGACGTGGCGCTCATGAAGAAGAAAATCCGGCTTCTGCCAAAGAGCGTATGATCATTTTCATATTAGGCGTGGCGGGTTTACTCTTTGTTCCCGTTTTCAAAACAGTGACTCATCTACCCCCGTTTATGGGAATGATGTTGAGTTTGGGAGTTATATGGATGGTAACGGAGTTGATGCACAAGCGCAAAAGTATGGCCGCTAAAAAGCAATTAACCGTGCTTTGGGTTCTTCGGAAAATAGATACGGGATCCGTCCTCTTCTTCCTTGGAATTTTATTGGGAGTGGCTGCTCTGCAAGAAGCAGGCCTTCTCCGCCAAGTCGCAGGCTACCTCGACGAGACCGTTGGAAATATTTACGCCATCGACTTGACCATCGGATTGCTCTCCGCTATTGTGGACAACGTTCCACTGGTTGCCGCGGCCCAAGGTATGTACCCGATCGCTGCTGAAGGAGTCTTTGCAGCCAACGGTGACTTCTGGCTTTTCCTGGCTTACTGCGCCGGTACGGGAGGAAGTGCGCTCATCATCGGATCTGCTGCAGGAGTAGCGGCTATGGGCCTTGAGCGTATCGACTTCATCTGGTATATGAAGAACTTATCTCTGCTCGCTATCTTGGGCTATTTGGCAGGCGCAGGAGTATTCATACTCTTTAGTGCATAATTTGTTTGCCCCCTCGTCGTTTATACACCAAATCTAAACTATCCTTGTTTGCATGAATACACCTTTGATTTTGCAAATTAATCCCGGGGCTGCTGCAGATAGCTTAGCTACGGGCCAAGTCACAGAAGAAACGCTATCCATTTGGGAACTCCTTCAGGGTGGCGGCTGGTACATCATGATTCCTTTGGCCATTCTTTCAGTGCTTGCCATCTATATATTCGCCGAAAGGTGGATGGCCATCTCCAAGGCCCAAAAAGAGGACAAAGATTTTATGAATCGAATCAAGGATTACGTGAGCGATGGAAAACTTGAAGCGGCAAGAAGCTTTTGCCAATCAAGCAATACGCCGATCGGCAGAATGCTGGACAAGGGAATCGCCCGCGTGGGAAAACCGATGGACGATGTAAGTGCCTCCATTGAGAACGTTGGGAAACTCGAGGTTTATAAA
>DATFKV010000145.1:0-4597 GCA_035268465.1 Cryomorphaceae bacterium
CTCAATTTTTGCTGCCGCTTGGCTCCTATGTCCCCGACGAGTCGGTTGAGGCTGATTGGGGTGCCTTTTTTAATAACTCAATGCTGGCGCGAAAAAACCCGCTCAATTCTGACAGAAAAAAGGTTCTTCGAGAAATTGACCTTCTGGTGATCGACGAGGTCAGCATGTTGCGAGCCGATATCCTCGATGCGCTCGATTATCGACTCAGAGCGGCAAGAGGCAACTACCGGAAACCATTCGGTGGCGTTCAACTCTTATTGATCGGCGATCTTTTTCAGCTGCCGCCTATCGTTCGGGATCGTGAGTGGGGTGTATTGCAAAAGTTCTACTCTTCGATTCACTTTTTCGAATCCATTGCTTTAAAAAAATCGGGATTTGTTTACCTGGAATTGGACAAAGTCTATCGACAAGCCGATCAGTCTTTTATCCAGATACTGAATCGGCTCCGAACCAATAAATGCACTGAGGCTGATATCGCTGCCTTAAATCAACACTTTGGCAAGAAGCCTCCCGAGAAGGCCATTACTCTTTGCACGCACAATGCCCAAGCCGATAAGATCAATGAGAAAGAACTCAAATCGCTGGATGGAAAGTCTTTCGTTTTCGAGGCAGAGATCGTAAAAGACTTTCCCGAAAAGCTCTACCCCATTTCCGAAAAGATGGAATTGAAAGTGGGTGCTCGGGTGATGTTTATCAAAAATGATACGATCAGTAATCTCTTCTACAACGGAAAGCTGGCGACGGTCACGGAACTGAAAAACGACTCGATCAAAGTGGATCTCGATGACGAGGACCGCGAGATTGAAGTGGAACGAATGAATTGGACCAATTCCAAGTTTACCGTCAATTCCGACAATGAATTGCAAGAAGAGGTGCTCGGAAGTTTCTCGCACTTTCCTCTGAAATACGCATGGGCGGTTACCGTGCACAAAAGCCAAGGATTGACTTTCGATCAAGCCGTAATCGACGTGGGTCGTGCTTTTGCTCCCGGCCAAGTGTATGTGGCCTTGTCACGACTGCGTAGTTTGGAAGGACTGTTCTTGCGAACGAAAATTCACGCCGGAGCCATTTCGGGAGACCATCAAGTGACGCGATTCTCTGAGCGAAAAGAAGCTCAAGCTCCGCCGAAAGACATACTGGAACGTGGCCGCCAAGTTTACCTGATTGAAAGCTTAGATGCTACTTTTGATTTTGACGAGATTCCCAAAAGGATCGACTACACCTTGAACAAGGCGGGCGACAAAGGACGATTTTCAGATCCTGAAATGAATGGCACGTTGGTGACGATAAAGCGGGCCATCGAAGCCGAAAAAGAAAATACGCTCAAATTCCGTCGACAACTTCACCAGCTCGTGACTGCCGGCAATACCGAAAACCTCTTGGACCGCATAGACAAAGGAGCGCAGTATTATCGGAATCAGCTTTTCGAACAACTGGAAAGGCTTCTTAAGCACTTGAATTTTGTGAAGAGTCTTTCCAAAACAGTCACATACATGAGGCTGGTTGAGGAACTCGATCACACACTGACCAATCACATTTCGAAGCTTTACACGGCTAAGCCCATCGCTGAAGGGATCCTTCAAAACAAAATGGAGCTGGATACGAAAAAGTACGATGCCCTTAGAAATGCGAGAAGGGAGAAGATTCTCGAAAAAGTAAAAGCGGAACTGGCGAAGAACCCCATCAAAGATGCTTCCCGTAAGGAGAAAAAGAAACCCGCTAAAAAAGGAGCGACCTATCAGGAAACCTACCGCATGCTTAAGGAAGGGATGAACCCTGCCCAAATAGCTATTAAGCGTTCCTTGGCCGAGTCGACCATCTGGAGTCACGTGGCGAAAGGCATCAAAGAGGGTGTTTTGAAAATCGACAAGTACATGGGCTCGGAAGATATTGCCAAAATCCGCGAAGCCTTAATCGAATTTGGCGCCGAGGGCACGGCTGCCGTGCATCGCGGCTTGGACGGCGAGTATGAATACCACCACATTCGAATGGTCGTGAATTCACTGCAGGTGGAGAAGCAAGAAGATTGAAGCAGATTCCTTTCCTTTAGGCTCATGAAGACAATTCTACTCACCCTCACATTTCTTTCGGCATTGAATCTGGTAGCCCAAAACCCGGACTACGACGCAGAGCTGGCCAAAGAACTCGGTGCCGATGAATACGGCATGAAGATGTATACCTTCGTCGTACTGAAAACAGGGCCGACACAGATTCAGGACAAGGACTCTGCCGCAGTATTGATGCGCGGACATTTGGACAATATCAAGCGACTGGCGGAAAATGATCTGCTCACCGTGGCTGGTCCATTTGGTCAAAACGACTTGCAATATCGAGGACTCTTTATTCTAAATGTAGCCACCAAAGAAGAAGCGGAGGTGCTGCTCAGCACCGACCCGGCTATTGCAGCAGGTGTTTTTAAAACGGAGATTATTCCGTGGTATGGCTCAGCGGCCTTGCCTACCTACTTAGAGAATCATGAGAAGATTGAGAAGAAGAGGCCCTAATCTTTTTCAACTTAATATTTCTCGTGATTCCAAGACGACATGGGTTGGTCGGGCTTATTTTTCGTCTTGCTTATTCCTAATTCTGCTCTTGAATTCGTGCAATATTTTGCATTCTTCTCGGAAGAAAGAATTTTCAAGATGTTACAATCCTGAGATGACCAGGCATGCATTTTTGAGAAGCGATGGCTTTTACCGTCTCCAATCATTTTCGGATTCAAGTATGAGTACTGTAAGCTCCACTGAATATTTGTATTTCTCAGAAGATGGAATAGTTCAAGTTTTTCGAGGAGAAAGTCACTTGGAACACGTGAGGACAAATTCAGAATGGGATAGTAAATTTATAGGAACGGGAATCTACAAAATCATAGACGACTCCATTTCTGTGAGATATTTGGAAATTTATCCTGCGGCATCATACTGCCACCAACTACCTATTAAGCTATTAGAGGGCAACATTCTTCAGCCTAAGTCTCGGCATTCTTGCCGTGTAAATCCCGAAAACGTAACATGGAAAGATGAATGTGGACCATTGATTTTCATTGAATCGGATACGCTCCCTGATCTCGATGCATCTTGGTATAAAAACCAAAAGTGGTTTTGGTGCAGTGATGACGAGTTTGAAAAATGGAAAGAATGAGATATGATTATCGTTTTGAAAGTTTTCAGCAACAATTATTACAAGCGAAATATCAATAGAGTCCCCTACTCCCTAAACAGCGTTAAATTCCCCTGCTGCTCGAAAGCCTTTCCCTCAAAGTCATTGACGCGTAGGATGTAGAAATAAACACCTTCTGAACAAGGCTCCTCTGTTTGGTAGTGGGTGCCATCCCATATTTGAGTAAAGTCCTTGCTCTCAAATACCACTCTTCCCCAGCGGTTGTAGATCACCAAGTCGTAAAAAAGCGGGCGGTCTAAGCCGATATTCCAGCCATCGTTCAATCCATCCCCATTGGGCGTGAATATGTTTGGTACCTGTATGGTGCAATCGGCAAACTCGATTGTCATAAGATCGGCTGATTCGCAACCATTAAAGTCAGTTGTCACCAAACTCACCGTTATCGATGCTTCAAGTTCAGGATTGTAGATGGAATCAGTACTGCCATCAGACCATTGATAGCTAGCAAACAAGGTGTCCGGTGAGACAATAAAATCAGCACGGTAGCAAAGCGCCGTATCCGGGGGGAGATTGACTTGCCGCGTTTCAAACAGGCTCACTTCAATGCCTGTGGTATCGCTCAGGCAGTCGTCCAAATCAGCATAAGCCGTGTATTCCCCCTCTTGATCGAGGTTGGAGATTCCGTATGAAACGATGGCTCCTTCCAATATGTCGCCGGTTGGCGTAAGCCAAAAATAGTTCACTCCTCCTGCTGCGTTGAGCACTTCCAGCGAAAGGCTCTGACCCGTGCAAACAGGCGCATCCGATGCGATGATCGGCACATCGGGAAATGGATTGGGACCCACTGTGATCGAATCGATCGGGCCCGTACAAATTTCAGAATTGAGGTAAACGTATAACGTGGTGTCGCTCAGAAACTCGGAAATGAACACCGTACTTTCATTGGAAATGACGTTTCCATTGACTCCATCCAAGTAGTTGATTTGAAGATCTGAGATGACCTGAATGGTAAAAGGTTCGCCTTCGCAGACGGGATCAAATTCGAAAACGGGACCCGACGGAATATCCTCAAATTCAATTTCAATTTGGTTTGAAGCCAGTTCGCATCCATACTCATCAACTCCGACCACAAACACTGTTCCTGCCTGCGTAAACCACTCCTCCTCCCCGCTCCCGTCGGGAATCCATTGATACGTTTCCAAACCGGGAGTTGCGGCTACAAGTATACTGTCTCCATCACAAGTCGGTTCGGGATCGACCACCTCAATTTCAACACTGTATTCAGTGAGTTCTACCTCAATGAAAAGCTCGATCTCTACTCCGCATCCGGTTACGACAACGGAGTATATTCCGGGCTCCGATACTGTTTGCACGGTATCGCTTCCGCTAAAAGGAGCTTGCCACTCAATGGCATCCAATGCGGAACTGACAATCCCGATTTCAACTTCTCCTCCCGGGCAGAGAACTGCATTGGATC
>DATFKV010000146.1:0-5085 GCA_035268465.1 Cryomorphaceae bacterium
TATCGGGAGCTTGATTTTGCGGTGGGTAAAGGGCCAGAGCACCTGATGACTGAACGCTCACCCGCAAGCCATCCAACCGTTTGAGGTCTTGTAGCACGTCGTTCAGCCGGTCATTAGGCAAAAAAGTCAGGATGGAAACGGTATCATTCTCATTCAAAATGATGGTATTGGTTCCGCCGTGATCTTCTATGGCGTCAAGCATGGCCGACTTATCCTCAACCTCCGATTCCAAAATGACCTGCCTCATGGTTTAGCAATTTGATATCAATCCAATTTTTTAATTAATCCTATTCCTGATACGAAAAATATCAATCCTAGAATACCATAAGTGATCAAACTTTTAGTACCCGCGTCTTCATCAATGTATAGATAAGCGGCGTATATTAATCCTACTGCACCGAGGAAGGTGAGTATCGCTCCAAAAATAGACTTGAGTTTCATTCCGAATCAGCAGACAGAAAACGTACCAACTTGAATGAAGGGCAGCTCCATAAGCTTTAAAAACATACTATTCATTTCAGTTCTTGCCTATGGAAGACTTATCTATTCCTGTCAACACCTACCTAGGAGCACAGAACATGATGAATATTCTCCATAGCTTTCTACTCAAATCTTTCTTTAAAACAGAGAAAGAATTTCCCGTTTTTAACTGCGTTCATTGACGAATCCGGAATGAAGAAAACCGCCAAACAAGACCGATATGTGAGAATTCTCCACATAGTGCAGAGCAATTGAGTCAATCAGTCATCTGCTTTTCCCAAGAAGATGATAGAGAAATGTGCACTTTTAGAACAAAACGGAATCCACTTCTTTCGCTACGCCCACTTTGGTTAAAGTGCCGGAAACCGGAGCCACCGTGTAAATGAATAATCCCTGATAGGGACCTTCCACCTTTTTCGTGATTTTCATGTTGCAGCACTCTACCAACCCTTCTACTCCACCTTTGCGCCAAAAGGCATTCTTTTTTTGCTTGTCAAGGCCGCGCACTGAATCGGCAATGGCCTGAGAGGCATTTGATTTTTGAGGTGAATCGAATTCGGCGATCAAAATTTCTTCGCAGACTTCGGCCATTTTTGTCAAAGTATCAACAGCGGATTGAATCGTAAGTTTTGAAAAGAAAAGAGATGCCACTCCAACGTCAAACTTAGCCACGTAAGACAAGGTTTCGGGAAAACGGGCTCTTCTGATTGCGACGTTTTTGATATCTTGTTTTCGCAGTTTCGACCGACCGTAGCGCACCAATGGCAAAGAAGTTTCCATCCCCAAACCATATGAAATTTTTCGCGACACTAAGTAAAACAGGTCGCCTGTGCCACATCCGACTTCAAGCAATTTAGAATTCGGAAGGATCATTTCGGCAAGCTGCATTCGGAGCGGTAGTCGAAAATGATCGGCAGTTTGTGAAGTAATCCAGCCTTTCACTTATCTTGTTTTAAGGCTGCAAAGTTCACCTTTTATTTCCCCGAATCAAGGTTATTTTTGACCCGTCAGTGCAAGTATCAAAGGGTCAGAAATATGGGAGTAAATTATTTTCCGGAATGAAAACTGAACCACATGGTCTCACATTATTCAGCTAAATTCGTCGAATGGGACTACTTCTGGCTTTCTTCTTTCTCTCCATAATTTTTTCCTTTCTGTGTTCCATTTGGGAGGCAGTTTTACTTAGCATCACGCCTTCCTATGTTCGCCGCAGTAAAACGGAGAATCCCGCCGTTGGTGAGCTGATTTCAGAGATGAAAGCAGACATTGACCGACCGCTCTCAGCCATTTTGACTCTCAATACCATTGCGCATACTGTTGGAGCGATTGGTGTAGGTGCTCAAGCAGGCACTCTATATGGAACCGAAAGCATCCACTTTCTTGGTCTGGGTGTCAGCTATGAATCTATCATCGCGACGATCATGACATTGGCTATTTTGGTACTCTCTGAAATTATTCCCAAAACCATCGGTGCCAATAATTGGCGGGCTCTGGCACCATTTACTGCGAAAGCGGTCTATGGACTTATTTACGTCCTTACTCCATTCGTTTGGATTAGCAAGCTCATCACGCGCTCACTAAATCGAGGTGAAGAAAAGAGTGTTTTTAGTAGAAGAGATTTTGTGGCTATGGCCGATGCCGTGGGTGAGAGCGGTGAAATTGAACAAGCGGAGCACGTTCTGATTAAAAATATTCTGGCATTTGATGAGCTCACGGTTAAGGACGTGATGACTCCTCGAACGGTGATGCTTATGGCCAATGAAGAGTCGTCTCTCAAAGAGTTCTATCAAACAAAAAACTTCTCTACTTATTCCCGCTTTCCTGTTTTTTCAGGAAACAAAGACAGCGTAACCGGAATGGTATTGAAGGATGACTTATTGATGGAGTTGGTGGAGAACCAAGAAACCAAAACCATCGCCGACATTAAGAGAGAGATAGTCGTGATCCCCGACAATCAATCTCTCAGGAATGCTTTTCAAAAAATGAACAAAAGCAAAGGCCATATGGCAGTGGTAGTGGATGAATACGGCAGCCTTCGCGGCTTGATTACTCTGGAAGACATATTCGAAACCCTGTTTGGAATGGAGATAACCGATGAGTCTGACTCGGTAGAAGACCTTAGGAAATTTGCCAGAAACCGCTGGGAACAAAGAGCCAAATCACTTGGCTTATTGGAATAAAATCACTTGGCAAAATGCTCTTTTATCACCGTCATTGCGGGCTTTCCCTGGGGCGTGTAGGAGGCATCTCCATGTCCGCCCGCCTTTTCAAAAAATCGCCACTTCCATATGAATCCTCCGGCCATCCATGTTTCCTGCCACACCGAATTAAAAAGTGCATCAAAAGCTGCTGATTGTGCCAAAGGCTCATAAGTAGCCTGATCATGTTTCCAAGGTGTATCAGCAGTTTTCTCAATACTGCGGTAACCAAATTCCGTGAAAAGGATGGGCTTTTGATATGCCGCGCTTGCCGACGATAGGCGGGAACCTATTTCGTTCCAAGAAGAAGTTAATTCTTCTTTTGTGGGGTTCTCCTCATCTGAAAGGGGAAAATAGGCATTGACCCCGATGAAGTCCAGCCGATTCCAAAAGGTGACGGTGTTGTATTCATCCCAATTGGCCGCATAGGTGAGCTTCCCGTCATATACTTCCCTGATTTTCCTTATCAACTCTTCAAAAAATTCAGGATGTTCGGTGGTGAGTTTTTTGTATTCCGTTGCCAAACAAAACAACTCTACGTCGAGGCTATCGGCCAGTCGAGCAAAATCGAGGGTGAAAGCAGTCATGGATTTTTGCCATGCCAACATGTCTTCGGGATAGAAGTCACCCACCCACATTCCGGGTATCCATACTTGTGGCTTCAGCATTACCTTGAGTCCTTCTGCTTTCGCCGATTGGATCAATTCCGCAGCGCCATCGTATCGCTCTCCCCACCATTGAAATTCGGAATCGTACTGCACACGGGATTCTCCGGGAGATGTATAACCATAAGGGATCACCGCTACCCATTCGGTATTGCTCTTGGCAATTTCATGCATCTGATTTTGCTCCACTTTCATCGGTGGAGATTCCAAACAAAATCCTTTCACTTTTGAATTGTAATTGGAAGTGGCCGAGCACCCGGCGAAAAGCGATATTGATCCCAAAAGAATCAAGTATAAGAAGGGAGGTATATTCAACCGGTTTTTCAGAATTTCGACAAATTAGTTTACCACGAAGCCAAACGAAAACTTTCTATGGCGCCTGAAAGTAAGAAAACTATTTGCTAATCTCGGCTCGGATTTATTGAACTCTTGACATCTTTCCAGGACGTTCTCTAAAGTCAGTCCTTCGTCGTCCAAACCTATAACCCTTGCGGGGTCGGGATATCAGCCGTCCTTATCAATCTCTTCCATCATCATTTCCGACCTTAGGTTCGCAAATCGGTTTCTCGATTCGGTAAGGCATCGCACGTTTGTAGCCAATGTATTGACCATAAAATTTATCGACCCTGTAAGGTGTCGCACTCATTTTCTGTTCGACGCCTTACAGGGTCGCTTTGGTAGGAATTACAACTTTTCAGTTTATTCTTCAATCTTCTCTGACTCGTAAAGGGTCGAAGGCTTCGAACTATTGCATTCGCAAAGTTTCTCGACCCTGTAAGGGTCGTACGTTTGTAGCCAATGTATTGACCATAAAATTTATCGACCCTGTAAGGTGTCGCACTCATTTCTATGCTCTTGGATTAATCAATCCACTCGAACAAATATTCTTCCTTAAACTCCACCCCTTGATCTTTCAATATCTTCATGTATTCCTTTTTAAAGCTGACCTGCTTATGATGTTCTTTTTGATTATTTATGTATTTTATCACGCTATCAATATGCGACTTGGAATAGGAAAAGCCCGCGCCTCCCGCCTGCCAATTAAATTTTTCCTTGGTCAGTCTATTTTCATTTATCCAAGAGTTCGTGGACTTTTTTATTTCCCTCAAAAGATCTGAAGGACGACAGTTTAGGGTGGTTCCTACCAAAATATGAATATGATCATAAGAACCATTAATGGCCAACAGTTTTTGTCCCTTACGGGAAACAATTCCCGTGGTGTATTTATAGAGGTTCTCCTCCCATTTTTCAGAGATGAGACTTCGTCTGCCTTGAACGGCAAAGACGAATTGAATATAGATTTGAGAAAATGTGCCTGGTTCCATCGTTTTGGTTAATTCTTTGAACAATTTAATCAAAATAGTCCATTTTGGCTTTTCATCTCAAGAAATTATTGCTAACGATAGCAGTCAAGTATTTCCTGCAATCCCTGACTCTTGACACCTCAAAGATTTAGGTTTACACAAAATTCTTATTAGCCACAAACAAGTACCCTTAGAAGGTCGCGGTAGGCAGGCGTACACTTGCGCTCATTTTTAGTTCGACGCCTTACAGGGTCGCCACTAAAGATCAATCTTCTTGCTACAAACTTGCGACGCCTTACAGGGTCGCTTTGGCAGGAATTACAACTATTCAGTTCGTTCTTCAATCTTCTCTGACCTTATAGAAGTCACACGCGAGTAGCCAAAACATTCGCAAAGTTTCTCGACCCTGAAAGGGTCGCTTTGGTAGGAATTACAACT
>DATFKV010000147.1:0-4828 GCA_035268465.1 Cryomorphaceae bacterium
CCTTCGAACCGGAGAAAGTTTCCAAGACATCTTTTTCACAACGCGCGATCAAAAAGGAAAATGGAGCGAGCCGGAGCGTTTGACTTACCGAATCAATACCATTCACAACGAAGCTACACCACGTTTGACGAATACTTTCGATATGATGGTTTTTACCCGATGCGAGAGTACCAAGGACAATAACAAAGGTTGCAACGTGATGATCACACGCAAAACCGGCGATCAATGGTCGACTGCACAAGTGGTAGAGGTAAAAAATGATCAAAGTTCAGAAACCACCACAGCAGGACATCCGGCATTAACGATTGATGAAAGCCACATCATTTTTGCCAGCGATATGCCTGGAGGATTGGGTGGAAAAGACCTTTGGATTGCTCCTTTCGACAAGGCGTCTATGACTGCAGGCGATCCGGTGAACCTTGGTCCCTCCATCAATACCAAAGGGGACGAGATGTTCCCATTCGTTCGTAAAAATGGTGCCCTTTACTTCGCTTCAAGCGGACTTATCGGAATGGGAGGGCTCGATATTTATGTTGCAGAAAGCAACGGCGAAAATACTTGGGGCAATGTAGAAAACCTCGGTGCTCCGATCAACTCCATTGGCCACGATTTTGGAATTATCTGGGAAGGCGATTCAGAAAGAGGCTACTTCTCGTCAGATAGGAACGGAGGCAAAGGAAAAGATGATATTTACTCATTCAATCTTCCGCCATTGCTCTTCGCCCTCGAAGGGGTGGTTTACGATAAAGATTCTCAGCAACCCGTTCCGGAAGCCACAATAAAAGTTATCGGAAGCGATGGAGCTTCTTTTGAAGCTGCAACTGATGCAGGTGGAGCTTTTTCTTTTGCTGAAAAAGGAGAAGAGCGTTACATCAATCCCGAAACAAACTACTCAATCGAAGTTTCTAAACCGGATTACCTGGTAGCGAAAGATCAAATCAGTACGGTAGGAATTCCCGAATCGACGACTTTCTTGAAAGAGTATTTTATCACATTCACTGCGCCCGATAAGGCCATCGAATTCCCGGAAGTGCGCTACGCATACAATAAAGCCGAACTTCAAGTGAATGACGAAGTGAATTCTTTGGATTCGTTGGACTTCCTATACAACGTGTTGGTTGATAACCCGACCATCATTATTGAACTTCAGGCCCACACCGACTCTCGCGGTCGTGATGCTTATAACTTGGACTTATCTCAAAGACGAGCTGAGAGTTGTGTAGAATATTTGTCGTCCAAAGGCATACCTTCAGAAAGGATGGTGCCAAAAGGATATGGTGAAGGGCGATTGCGAATCACAGACAATCAAATTAATCAGATGTCCACGGAGGAGGAAAAGGAAGCAGCCCATCAGAAAAACAGACGCACGGAATTTACCGTACTTAGTTTCGATTACATTCCGACGGAAGAGTCGGACAACTAGATATTATTAAATACTTTCAAGGCATTCCAAATCTTTTTGGGGTGCCTTTTTTTTATTTTCAAATGAGTCAAGAGAAAAGATATCAAGCCAGAGGCGTAAGCGCCGGAAAAGAGGATGTCCATGCCGCGATTGAAGGTATTGACAAAGGACTTTTCCCGAAGGCTTTCTGCAAAATTATTCCCGATTACCTTACAGATAGCGATGAACACTGCTTGGTGATGCACGCTGATGGAGCGGGAACCAAATCCTCATTGGCATATGCCTACTGGAAGGAGACAGGAGACATTTCGGTTTGGAAGGGAATAGCCCAAGATGCGCTAATCATGAATATAGACGATCTCCTATGCGTAGGCTGCACTGACAAAATTTTGGTAAGCTCAACCATTGGCCGAAACAAGAATCTCATCACAGGTGAGGTAATCAAGGCGCTGATTGAAGGCACGGAGGAAGTATTGGAAAATCTTCGGTCTCTCGGTATCGAAGTGAGAAGCACCGGTGGCGAAACTGCCGATGTCGGTGATTTGGTGAGGACCGTTATCGTAGATAGCACGGTAACCTCAAGGATGCGCCGCGACGAAGTGGTAGATAATTCGAATATAAAACCCGGTCAGGTCATCGTTGGCTTATCCTCCACGGGTCAAGCCACCTACGAGAGTGAATACAACGCCGGCATGGGTAGCAATGGCTTAACTTCTGCCAGACATGATGTGTTTAATACGGCTGTGGGTAAGAAGTTTCCCGAGACATATGATCCTGCAGTGCCGGATGAACTTGTTTATTCAGGAACCTATGCACTGACTGATCGAGTCGATTCCATGCCAATTGATTTGGGCAAAGCGGTTCTTTCGCCTACGCGCACATATGCACCCGTGGTCAAAGAAATTTTGGAGAAGGGACGAAATCAGATTGGTGGAATGGTGCATTGCAGCGGAGGGGCACAAACCAAGGTTTTGCATTTTATAGATGAGTATCACATCGTCAAAAACAATTTATTCCCCGTACCCCCACTATTTAAGGTAATCCAAGAAACCTCGGGCACGGATTGGAAGGAGATGTATAAGGTCTTTAATATGGGCCACCGTATGGAGATCTATTGCGATGAAGCTTTTGCCAATACAATTATAGAGATCTCGAATTCCTTCAACATCGATGCACAAATTGTGGGTAGAGTTGAAGAAGGGAAGAAAGCGCTTACAATAACCGGTGAAAACGGAACATTCCAATACGATTAAGCCATGAACGAAAAAGAAATATTGTCAAAATTGGGAGCCATCAAAGATCATTACCTCGAGGTAGGAAAAAAGATCATTGATCCTGAAGTCATTTCTGATACCAAGCGATACGTAAAGTTTTCCAAAGAGTACAAGGACCTTGAGCCTGTCGCCGAGGCCTATGACCACTACAAGTTACTCTACGATAATATTGAGAACGCAAAGGAAATTATCCAAAGCGATGCTGATGCTGACTTTAAGGAAATGGCCAAAGAGGAACTGAATGAGCTCGTGGAAGAAAAGGAAAAACTGGAGGAGGAAATCAAAATACTTCTCATTCCGAAAGATCCTGAAGACTCTAAAAATGCAGTAGTCGAAATCCGCGGCGGGACCGGTGGAGACGAGGCGGCCATTTTTGCCGGAGACCTGTTTAGAATGTATTCAAAATACGTCGAGTCTAAAGGGTGGAAGATGGAATTGGTGGACACCAACCATGGATCCTCGGGTGGATTTAAGGAGGTGATCTTCAACGTGACCGGCAACAATGTATACGGCATCATGAAATACGAGGGTGGAGTGCACCGCGTTCAAAGGGTGCCCCAAACCGAAACACAGGGAAGGGTGCACACCAGCGCTGCCACGGTTATTGTACTTCCTGAGGCCGAAGAGTTTGACGTGGAAGTCAAAGAGTCAGACCTGCGAGTAGACAGTTATTGCAGCTCAGGCCCGGGAGGACAATCCGTAAACACGACATATTCTGCGATTCGCCTTACGCACCTTCCTACAGGAATAGTGGCTCAATGCCAAGATCAAAAATCCAAGTTGAAAAACTACGACAAAGCCCTCAGTGTTCTTCGTTCCCGGATCTACGAAATTGAACTACAGAAGAAGTTGGCGAAGGATATGGAGAAGAGAAAATCTATGGTATCATCGGGAGATCGCTCGGCTAAAATCCGCACCTATAATTATCCGCAGGGAAGGGTAACGGACCACCGTATTAACTTGACGCTCTACAATCTACAAGGGGTAATCGACGGAGATCTTGACGAAATTATCGAAGCACTTCGCGTAGCAGAAAATGCCGAAAAACTTCAAGCCAGTATAGAAGAATAGACATGAAGAAATCTGATCTGGTTCAATTAATACACGAGAGAAAAAGTTTTCTCTGCGTAGGTTTGGATCCGAATCCTGAGAAAATGCCTCAGCATATTCTTGAGATGGATGACCCGCTCTTCGAGTTCAACAAACGCATTATCGACGCCACGCGTGATTTTTGTGTGGCTTACAAGCCCAATACCGCTTTTTATGAATCTCACGGAGCGAAAGGTTGGGAGGCTTTAAAGAAGACCCAAGAGTACATCGGATCCGATCATTTTACCATTGCCGATGCCAAGCGAGGCGATATCGGAAATACATCCGGAATGTACGCAAAGGCATTTTTCGAAGACTTAAATTTTGATTCGGTAACCGTAGCTCCGTACATGGGTAGCGATTCGGTAAAACCCTTTCTGGGATACGATGAAAAATGGGTGATTTTACTTGCCCTAACTTCAAATCAAGGCGCGGATGACTTTCAGTTCTTCTCTTCCGAGGAGGGTGAAAAACTTTTTGAACGAGTGCTTCACGTCAGTCAAAGCTGGGGCGATAATCAAAACATGATGTACGTAGTAGGCGCAACACGTCCGGAAAGCTTCAAGGAAATTCGCAAAATTGTTCCTGATCATTTTCTTCTTGTGCCCGGAGTAGGAGCACAAGGAGGGAGTCTGGAAGAAGTGTGCAAATATGGCTTAAATCACGATGTGGGCCTCTTGATCAATTCAAGTCGGGGTATCATTCACGCAAGTTCGGAAAAGGATTTCGCAGAGGCTGCGCGGACTGAAGCCGGGAAGATTGCCAAAAAAATGAAGCGTATTTTATCTTAGATTTTTTATCTTGATGAAAATTCACGGCGATGAACGAGGATTTTCTTCACTACTTATGGAAACATCGGCAATTTGATTTATCAGACCTCAGGACTGAACAGAACGAGGATTTGGAAATTATTCATTGCGGTTACCATAACGAAAATGCCGGGCCTGATTTCTTGGATGCTCGAATCAGAATCAATGAAACTCTTTGGGCAGGCAATGTCGAAATCCATATCGCTTCTTCCGATTGGTACAAGCATGGCCATCAAAATGATCCCGCTTACGAA
>DATFKV010000148.1:0-5453 GCA_035268465.1 Cryomorphaceae bacterium
ACAATGAAATGGTGGTTGGTTATACGGTAGACGGAAAGCCTCTCACTCAAAAAGCCTACAATGAGAGAATCGAATCGGCAGAAGAACAGTTGAAGAACGGTCAAACAATCAGCCAGAACGATTTAGAAAAAGAGAGTGAAAACTGGTAATGGGAAAAAGTAATATCGTCTGGACTTTGCAAGCCAAAGAATCGTTAAGAACCATTTACGATTACTATAAAGAAAGATCCCCACAGGGAGCAAAAAATGTAAAAAACGACTTGCTTCGTAGCCCGAAAACCATCGCTTTTCAAAGCAGTATCAAGTAGATGAAATCAATCCGACATACCGAAGGATAATCGTCAGAGACTTCAAAGTCTTATACAAAGAATCACAGAGTAAAATAGAGATCATCGACATCATTAGCACCAAACAATCTCCTTCCAAACTCAGGGAAATCTAAATCAGGAAAAGGAAAAGCGGTGTTCGTCTTCCGCCGCGGCCAGGCCTTTGTAGTACTTGTTTTAGTGTTGGTCTTTACTCATGGCAAGTTTGTTTTTTTGGTATTCGTGAGATTGCATGCGCTAAAAATCCCTGCTGAAGACAGGATTTATAATCTGTACGGCCCCTAGGGGCTTCCACACGATCGCAGGGGTTGCAACTATGGGGCGAAGGAGCCTGCCTGCCGGCAGGCAGGCGTTCTCCCCGACGACTATAGAGAGTGCGCACGTAAAGTAAATCCGACAGAGCGGATTGGTACTATTGACCATTCCCTCGGGATTTCATGATTTTCAATTCCCTAACCGTCCTTCGTACAGATCAGAAATTGGAAAAATCAAGTCGTAATCATTCCAATTTAAATTCCCATCAGTCAATGAAAACTTGGAGAACTTACTTTCATCTAAATATTTCTTAATCGAGGGATGTAGCGATTTGGATAAAAACTGCTTGAAGTCCACAAGTCTTTCTTTCCCATCGTTAAATTTTAATCGAATTACATAATCCGACAAATATTTTGCCGAATCAATTTTCAACCGATTCACTCCGGATTCTGAATCCTTATAGTCGACAACTATTCTCATTTTAGCCTTTTTGTAATTTTTTCAAACTCGACATTTTTATGATAAACAAAATAGCTAATCCATTTCTCAACTATTTTGTCAGCGAATTTCTCGAGAAAAATCTCGAAGTCTTTGAGTTCTTTCCCCTTTAAAGGCTTCGCTCCTGAAGTATTTTTGATTCTTATCTCTGAAACTACGCCATCAACAATATAGAATTCCGCCTTGCTTTCAAATTCTCCTTTTTTTGCATGAACATGTATTGGTTCGTGATCATTTGAGTAGAAGTAAACAAGAATCCCTAAATACTCAAATATTTTTGGCATCGTGCAATCATGTTAAATTTGGCTATTGTCAAATTTACGAAATCTCCATCTGAACTATTAATCAATGTTGGTTGGTCAGTTGCTTAATACGAACCGCAATGTGAGACGTTGCAAAGCGACTGTTTTCGAAGTAAGCCCCTCGACCCGATCCGCTGGGTTAACTTGCTTCGCTGCGTGAGATCGCTCCTTCATCGCTAAGTTGCAACCGTGCGGAAGCACACAATCTGCTTATATTCTAGCCTTGACGACGTAAGTATCCGAGCAACACATCTTGCCATAATTTCTCGCAGCATCCACCGTGGCCACCCGACCAACCACATCTTGCCACCCCGACTCGGACACCAACTTTGTCCGCAAAAAGATATGAAGCTACAAGAAGAAACGTTCGCCTGGCAATGTTTATTCATCAAACGATTGCTTACTGTCTACTTCTCCTCATCAATGTTTAGTGTGTGCCCCATCTTATCTCTTTTGGTCATTAGGTACTTACGGTTGTGTTTATTCACCTTTACTTCAAGCGGGCTGATTTCCGTTATTTCCAATCCGTATCCTACCAAACCTGTGCGTTTTTTAGGATTGTTGGTCATTAGGCGCATCTTGGTTACCCCCAAATCGCGCAGTATTTGCGCGCCTACACCATAGTCGCGTTCATCCATTTTGAAACCCAGCTTGAGATTGGCCTCTACCGTGTCTAGTCCCTGCTCTTGCAGCTTATAGGCCTTCAACTTATTCAGTAGCCCGATGCCTCGGCCCTCTTGATTCATGTAAACGATGACACCCTTGCCCTCATTCTCTACCTTTTGCATGGCTGCAGAAAGCTGCGGGCCGCAATCGCATCGGCAGGATCCGAATATATCACCGGTAACGCAGCTGCTGTGCACGCGCACCAAAATAGGTTCGCCTTCTTCCCACTCGCCTTTTACGAGAGCAATGTGTTTTTCTCCCGTGGTGTTTTGAGTATAAAGATGCAATTGGAAATCACCCCATTCCGTAGGCATCTCTACCGCTATGTCTTTTGAAATAAGCGACTCGTGCTTCAATCGGTAAGAAATCAAATCTTGAATGGTGACCAACTTCAAGTCGAATCGGTCGGCAATTTTGCGAAGCTCGGGAAGTCGGGCCATGGTTCCGTCTTCGTTCATGATTTCTACGATGACACCTGCCGGCTCAAACCCCGCCATTCGAGCCAGGTCGATGGCAGCCTCTGTATGGCCGGCTCTTCGCAATACGCCACCACTACGTGCTTTCAGCGGAAAGATATGTCCGGGTTTGCCCAGGTCTTTCGGGTCAGTTTCAGGATCAACCAAGGCTTGAACCGTTTTAGCCCGATCAGAAGCAGAGATCCCGGTGGTGCATCCATGGCCCAGCAAATCTACGGATACCGTGAAGGGAGTTTCATGCAAAGCATTGTTGCTCTGAACCATTAGCTCAAGTCCCAACTCTTCGCATCTGCTCTCAATGAGAGGAGTGCAAATCAAACCGCGGCCGTGAGTGGCCATGAAGTTGATCATTTCGGGAGTTACACATCTCGCCGCAGCGAGAAAGTCACCTTCATTTTCGCGGTCCTCATCGTCTACTACGATGACTACTTTACCATCTCTAATATCGGCAATGGCCTCTTCGATGGTATCTAACTCTATTTTTTTTTCGGACATATCAGTCTTTCGAATTTAAACAACCAATTCTTCAGTTTGTGCGAGCATGAGCTCCGCCAGTTCCTTTGTAGATGATTCCCAAGAGAAGCTCTCTTGAACATATTGTCTACCGTTCTTACCCAATTTCTTGCAAAGATCGGGGTTTCCGATGAGTTCGGTAATAAGTTCGGCATAGTCTTCTGCCGTTTCACCCACCAGAATGTTCTCTCGGTGTGTGGCCATGAGTGCCTTATTGGCCAAGGCAGAAGTCACACATGGTTTTTCCATGGCCATTGCTTCGAGGAGTTTATTCTGTAAACCGGTGCCAATCAGCATGGGCGCAAAGAAAATTTTCCCTGAACCATAAGCCTCGCGTATGTCTTTCATTCCTGCCCTCAACTCTACATTCGGCCTACCGGCCAATGACTGAACCCGTTTAGCCGGGTCGGCTCCTGCCAAAAGCAATTTGATTTGAGGGTACTTGATTTCTAAAAGCGGAAGTACATTATTTACAATAAATTCAGCCGTTTCAATATTGGGCGGGTAGGACATGTTTCCTACAAATACCAAGTCAAACTCTTCTTTCCGATTGGCTGAAGGATGAAAGAAATCAGTATCGATCCCATTGGTTACAATATGGATATACTGCCTTTCGGGGTGATAAATGTACTTGCGATCTTCGTCGGAGATGATCACTTTGGTTTCGAAGTATTCGAAAATAATGTTCTCATACGCCACCAGTCGTTTTCGTTCCAGATTGAATATTTCCCGAAAAGGGAATCGCGCCCGATCTGCTCTGCGCTCCATTCCTTTCGAAAACGCATCTTGATAGTCTATGGTTTTGCGGTAGTTGTGCTCATCCTTCGCATACTCGGCCGTGCGCAAAAGCTGACAAAAGATATGATCAGGTTCGTTATCGGCAATGATCCTTTGAATGGACTTGTGTATGGAGCGCTGATAGAAGTAATGAACTTGAAATGGCTTTCGTGAGAAGAAAGCGAAAAAGAGGTTTAAATAAATCCGCCATTTCGAAAGTTTAAAAACGTGCAACTCAGTGCAGATTTTTCGCACTTCCGTCAGGTCATCTTCGTCGCTATCTTCGGTAGTCAGGCAACACAGAATTACCTCATTCTTCTTGTTCAGCTCACGCAACTGGTGGTAGGCTCTCAGTTTATCGCCCTTTTCCAATGGGTAGGGCAATCGGCTTAAGATGACTAGAAGCTTCATTTGGCCGCAAAGGTAAACCCTTTTAACGATCTTTTATCAGGTGGATTTTTGACGCCGACTCTCGAAAAATGCTTTCACACGATCTATAAATTTTGTGTAAGTGTCTCGATCGAAAAGCGCCGCATCTTTGGCTGCTTTATAGGTTAAGAAAAGGGAAATCGGAAGCAGTATAGCAGAACTCATCCACATGCCTTCTGCTGCGGTGAGCACTCCTGATTCCACCATCTTCTCTCCTGAAATTGACGAAATGTGCCATATCAAGAAAAAGACTACAGAGAAAATAACCGGCAGGCCGAGTCCGCCTTTTTTAATTATGGCCCCCAAAGGAGCACCAATAAAGAAGAGTAGGAGACAGGCAATGGATAGAGTTAATTTGCGGTGCCATTCTATCTTGTGTTTGTCAATGTATTCCACGCGACCCTTCATTTCTTCCTTGGTACGGTTCATGTAGTTTTTGGCATTTCGAGTCATGTTGATGGCTACATTTACCACTCTTCTTTTTTCCAATATTTCCAGCGAATCAAATGAGGCTGCCTCTACCTGTCCGATTTTGGTTTCGGTTTTCATGCTATCGCTGAAAGAGACAGAGCGATCCATGTAATTCAAAAAGTCTTCTTCTCTCGATTCTTTTTGGTTCTGAAGAGAATCGATGGCCATCTGAAGTTGATCCAAGGAGAGCATCTTCATGTGATTTTTCCACAAGTCTTCGTCGGTGCGCTGTAGGTCAAATGCCGACAAGTCCATCAAAATCAAATCTTTCTCGAACTCGCTCGTAATATGCGGCATACCTTCCTCTTGTCGGCGGTTTCCTGCTTCGTCGTAACTCACACCATCGATGAGCTCCAGGGTGAGGTAGCGCCCACTTTCCGACTTGAGCATTTTTCCTTGCTTGGCCCGAATCACATGCCGATTTCCGGGTTGATTTTGATCGTGGCGGTAAATAATTAAGTCGTTTAGAATTCCCGTTTCTTCATCTTTATCGCTTACGCGAATGGAGTAGCCTTCCAGGCCATTGTAGAAAACATCTTCGCGTAAATCGAGGGTGGGTTTCTTCTTCCTGACATCCCACAGCAGAGATTTAAACTTAAGGGTAGCGTGCGGAGAAATGGTATTGGAAAAATAGAATGCCCCGAGAGACAGTAAACCGGTGAAAACGATTAGCGGCAACATAATCCTTATCAGAGAAAGGCCACTTGACTTCATGGCTACCAGTTCGTAGTGCTCTGCCAG
>DATFKV010000149.1:0-5611 GCA_035268465.1 Cryomorphaceae bacterium
CTACGGAATTATTGTCGACTACGATCACTTCAGCGACTACTTCGGTTGAGGCTTTGAGTACGCTGTGAAGGCATTGCTCTAAGAAGTACGATACATTGTAGCTGACAATTACGACCGTGAGATCAACCATCTTTATTGCAAACTTTTATCATATGGCGTGCGCTGTACAATAGACCTTCCCAGGGTAACTTCATCTGTATATTGGAGTTCATCACCTACCGGTACTCCTCTTGAAAGGGTAGAAGTGATGAGGTGCTCATTTTTTTCAAGTTTCTTGTACACATAATAAGAAGTCGTATCTCCTTCCATGGTAGCCGAAAGTGCCAAAATAAGCTCATTCACTTCATTCTTTTCCATTCGTTCCAATAGGGTCCCCACATTTAGATCGGAGGGTCCGATTCCATCCATCGGCGAAATTTTCCCACCCAGCACGTGATAAAGACCTTTGTATTGATGGGTTGCCTCTATAGCCAAAACATCCCGGATGTCTTCAACCACACAAATAATGGATTGATCTCTGTTAGGACTACTGCAGATGTTACAAATATCCGTATCAGAGAGGTTATGGCATATTTTGCAAGGCTTCACATGTGTTTTCAAATCGTGAATGGATTTGATAAAGCGCTCAATGTCTTCTTCAGACCTTCCGGCAAGGTCTAATACGTAGCGCAGGGCAGTTCGCTTGCCTACGCCCTGAAGTGAGGCAATTTCGTTCACGGCATTCTCGATGTACTTTGAAGAAATCATGGCACAAAACTACCATTTCCATCTGCCATGTTGTTCATTTTGTTAAAGTGAGTCTATGACGTTGGTAATAAATCTGTTAAAACTGCCTCTGTGCCTGTTAATCAAAGTTAAAGATCAGAAAACTTAGAATCACGGAGTAACAAATCCGGTAGCTTAGTCGTCGTACATACAAACAAACAAATTGGCAAAGAGCTTTTAACAGGCTTAAGGATTTTAAAACATTAAACATTAAACAAACTAAACAAACCGGCTATTATGAAAACAATTAATCAAGTATTACTCGCCCTTATTTTTGTAGCATTTTCAACTGTTGGATTTGCCCAATCAAGCACTACCTGGCCACAGAGCACGGTAAAGCTCAATGACGACATCCGTTTTGAAGACTACGACATCAACGACGACGATGACGATGAGGAAAGCACTCACTCTAACGTGGATACTGACCTCGAAATTGAAGAGCTAAAGCGCGTTTTTGGACAAAATGCAAATGGAAACCCTACAGACAATTCCAATTACGTGATCTGGATTCCAAATCGTGACTAATTATCTCCTTGTTGTTCTCTGATTTTCATAGGCTTTAATTTTGGGACAACATTTTACGATCCCGCATGGTGGTGCGGGATCGTTTGTTTTTATACCTGTGGCTAACCGAAGATCTCTGAGAAGGGTTGCGTTTCTTTTAGCCGAATTCCTTTTTCGGTTTCGTGAACCAGTGCGCATTCATTGTCGATATCGTGTTCCAAGAAGATCACCTGTTCTTTGGAGGCCGCATCATCCAAGAAAATCTTTTTGTCTTTGAGTGTCTCCAAAGGTCGAACATCATAGCCCATTATATAGGGCATGGGAATGTGAGCAACTGAAGGCAGCAAATCTGCCGCATAAATTAATGTTTTGCCCTTGTAGTCGATATAGGGAATCATTTGACTTTCCGTATGTCCATCGGCGAAAAAGAGGCTAAACCCCGGAAACAATTCCTCTCTACTCCATCTGCCGTTTCTTTTCACGAATTTGAGTTGTCCCGCTTCTTGAATAGGAAGCATATTTTCTTTTAAAAAAGAAGCCTTTTCCCGATCATTTGGGTTAATGGCCCAATTCCAATGCTCTTCATTTGACCAGTAAGTTGCGTTGGGAAAGGTCGTGTAATAGCGCTCCTTTGATCGATCAAGTGAAACGGCACCTCCACAATGGTCGAAGTGTAAATGTGTGAGCACCACATCTGTGATATCCTCCTTTGAATAACCCTTTTTTTCGATGGAACTCAAAAGAGAATCATCGCCGAAAGGGTAGTAGTAGCCAAAGAATTTTTCACTTTGTTTGTCGCCCATTCCCGTATCAATCAATACCAAACGGTTGCCGTAGTCAATGAGCAGGCAGCGCATGGACCAACTGCACATGTTGTTTTCATCAGGAGTTTTGGACCGTGACCACAATGATTTTGGTACGACACCAAACATGGCCCCTCCGTCGAGCTTAAAATTTCCCGCTTCGATTGTATGTATTTGCATATTTAGTTGCTTTCTCGCGAATGTAACAATACGCTGTGTAAAAGAGCGCGTGATAAAGATGATCCCTGAAGATAAAACAGGTATGTTCAAATCATGAAAATACACTTCATTGCCATTGGAGGTAGCGCCATGCATAATCTTGCAATCGCTTTAAAGAGAAAGGGTTTTGAGATTAGCGGCAGCGACGATGAAATATTTGAACCCTCAAAATCAAGACTCGATAAGGAAGGAATACTTCCAAAAGAAATAGGCTGGAATAAAGATAACATTCAACAAGACCTAGACGCGGTAGTTCTGGGGATGCATGCAAGAGCCGACAATCCCGAACTGGCGAGGGCCAAGGAGTTGGGACTCAAGATTTACTCTTACCCCGAATACATTTACGAGCAAACGAAAAATAAAACTCGAGTAGTTATTGGCGGCAGCCATGGTAAAACTACCATAACCGGAATATTGCTCCATGCCATGAATCGACTGGGAAAGAACGTGGATTACATGGTTGGTGCACAACTCGAAGGCATGGACTGTATGGTGAAGCTGACCGAGGATGCCGATGTGGTGATTTTGGAAGGCGATGAATATCTCTCTTCTCCTATTGACAGAAGACCTAAATTTCATCTCTACAAGCCGCATATTGCGATACTAACCGGAGTAGCTTGGGATCATATCAATGTATTTCCAACTTTTGAAAATTACGTAGAGCAGTTTTCTCAATTCGTTAATTTGATCGAAAAAAATGGCACATTGATTTATTTCAATGAGGACCTCGAGTTGCAAAAACTAGCCCGCCAAAGAGCTGATTTGACAATTGTACCTTACGACCGACTGGAAAGTGAAATACGGGAGGGTCATACTATTATTCACTTTGAAGGTAGGGAGTACCTTTCTGAACTTTTCGGGGCACACAATATGTCCAATCTTTTGGGAGCTATGGAGATATGCCGCGCTCTGAAAATTGAGCCCACAGATTTTCTGAGGGCTACAGCGAGTTTTACAGGAGCTTCAAAAAGACTCGAGAAAGTCGGGGAAACGGAGACCTCCGTTTTCTATAAAGATTTTGCCCATGCACCAAGTAAACTTAGGGCGACAACCTCAGCTTTGAAGGAACAATTTCCCGAGCGAGAACTGATCGCTTGTATGGAATTGCACACATTCAGCAGCCTCAATAAGAAGTTCTTGCCTCAATATGCCGGCACCATGTCGAAGGCTGACCGCGCTTTGATCTATTTCAGCCCGGATGTGGTGAAGCACAAGCGATTGGAATCTTTGAGTGCGCAGGAGGTGAAAGCAGCTTTCGGAGGAACCAATGTTGAAATCTTTACCGATTCCTCTGCTTTACTTAGCGAACTTCAGTCAATCAACTGGGAAAGTAAAAACCTCTTGATGATGAGTTCCGGAAATTTTGACGGAATTGATTTTAAAACAGTAGCGCAACAGCTGTTTACTTAATGGTCAATCGCTTAATGGCGGAGAAAAGGACGGAGTAAAAAACACCCATTACCATAAAAAACAAGACCGCCAGAATGGAGAAGTTTCTCAGTGAGAAGAATTGTTCCACTCCTCTGCGCAAATCTTTTTCCGGCAAATCGGGATTGGCTGCTGACTCTCGGGCTACGATCATATCCCTCATATTGGGAAAGTAATCGGTATCAGCGAAAGCATAGAAGGCATAAATAAAAATGGCCATGGCTACTGCAAAAATTAAGTTGAGACGGAGAGAAATCAGCGCATCATCTTTGAATGTTTTTTTTTCGGCTCTCGGCCAAATGGCATAAATCGTCAAACCCGGAAATGCGGCCAACAATAGAAAGAGAAAGACTTCTTCCTGATATGGAAAGTCTGCATTGATAAAAAAAAGAACGAGTCGCAGAGCCATAAAGGCCAATGCGACTCGCACTGAAATGTTTACACTCGGATGGTTCATTATCCGTTCATTGATACCAAGAACTCTTCATTGGAGCGGGTTTGCTCCACACGTCCTTTGATGAATTCCATCGCTTCTATCGGGTTCATATCAGCAATGTGCTTGCGCAGAATCCAGATGCGTTGGAGTATATCTTTTGAGAGCAACAGATCTTCTTTTCGCGTACCTGAAGCCAAGATATCGATGGCCGGGTAAATTCTGCGGTTCGAAATCTTTCTTTCGAGCTGTAGCTCCATGTTACCCGTTCCTTTAAATTCTTCGAAGATTACTTCATCCATTTTCGATCCGGTATCGGTCAGTGCCGTGGCAAGGATAGAAAGTGAACCTCCGTTTTCAATGTTACGGGCTGCACCGAAGAAGCGTTTTGGCTTTTGCAGTGCATTGGCATCAACCCCACCGGAAAGTACTTTTCCGGAAGCGGGAGATACCGTATTGTATGCTCTGGCCAGTCGCGTGATGGAGTCCAAGAGAATACAAACATCGTGTCCACATTCTACCATACGCTTGGCTTTCTCCAATACGATGTTGGCAATTTTAACGTGTTGCGATGCCGGCTCGTCAAATGTAGAGGCTACAACCTCAGCGTTTACGGAACGCTTCATGTCGGTTACCTCTTCAGGACGTTCGTCGATGAGTAATATGATCAAATATACTTCTGGATGGTTCGCTGCGATGCCATTTGCTACGTCCTTGAGCAAGGTGGTTTTACCCGTCTTAGGCTGCGAAACGATCAATCCACGCTGTCCTTTTCCGATTGGAGCAAAAAGGTCCATGATTCGGGTGCTGACATTCTTATTGTCGCCTGACAAGTTGAATTTTTCCTGCGGAAAAAGAGGAGTGAGGTACTTGAAGGGAACTCGATCTCTTACGAAATCAGGATCTCTTCCGTTGATCTCGTCTACCTTGATAAGCGGAAAATATTTCTCACCTTCTTTAGGCGGACGAACCTGGCCGACTACGGTGTCTCCTGTTTTGAGTCCGAAAAGCTTAATTTGCGACTGAGAAACGTAAACGTCATCGGGAGAGTTCAAGTAGTTGTAATCTGACGATCTCAAGAACCCGTAGCCGTCGGGCATCGATTCGAGTACACCTTCTGTCTGAACCAGACCGTCAAAATTGTAATAGTCTTCTTTTTTCTGGTTCTCCTGACGTTGTTGATTTCGTTGTGGTCGCGGGTTGGGGCGATGGGGTGAGTTTCTTTCAGCCTCCACGCGCGATTTTTCAGTTCTTTCCGGCCTGTCAGACGAACGTTTTCGATCGTTGGCCTTATTGCGGTCGTCCTGACTGTTTCGGTCGTTATTACTTCTTCTGTCACTCGAGCCTTTCTGGTCCGAACTTTCTTTACGATCGTTGGAGGTATCTTTTCCGTTAGAATCGTCAGATCTCTCTTCCTTTCCTTCCGTTTTTCTGTTGGAAGCAGGTCGAGGCTTGCGTT
>DATFKV010000150.1:0-2190 GCA_035268465.1 Cryomorphaceae bacterium
TGCTTTCTTCCATGTGGGATTTGCAAGCCTTTTTCAGACAGGTGAGAACCTATGTTTCGCCAAGAACGAAGATTATCATCTCCAACTATAATTTTATTTGGAGGCCCATTTTAAAAATGGCGGAGACATTGAGGCTTAAAGAGAAACAACCCCTCCAAAATTGGCTGTCGGTTGCCGATATTGAAAACCTGCTGTACTTGGAAGATTTTGAAGTGGTTAAACTTGAGCGGAAACTTCTGGTACCAAAGTATATTCCTCTGGTAAACCTGATATTCAACAAGTTTCTGGCGAATTTGCCGTTGATCAGACATTTGGATCTTCTGGAGTTTATCACCGTAAGGCCATTGGTTCAAGAGCTTCAAAATTATTCGGTAACCATTGTGGTTCCTGCTCGAAATGAAAAGGGCAATATCGAAAATGCCATTTCCAGAACCCCGGCATTCGGATCGCACCAAGAGTTTATTTTCATTGAAGGAAACTCCTCCGACAATACCTACGAGGAAATGTTGCGCGTACAGGAAAAGTACAAGGATCGCGACATTAAGGTGATGAAACAAACCGGAAAGGGCAAGGGAAACGCCGTTCACGAAGCCTTTGCCGTTGCCACGGGAGACGTTTTGATGATTCTCGATGCCGACCTTACCACGCCACCGCAGGATCTCCCCAAATTTTATGAAGCATTGAATACCAATCGAGGAGAATTCATCAACGGGTGCCGATTGGTTTATCCCATGGAAAAAGAGGCCATGCGGTTTTTGAATTACTTGGGAAATAAGTTTTTCGGACAGTTTTTCTCATTTCTACTCGACCAAAGGCTGAAAGATACCCTTTGTGGGACGAAGGTCGTTCTCAAGAAAGACTACGAATTGATCGTGGCTAATCGCTCGTATTTCGGTGATTTTGATCCTTTCGGAGATTTTGATTTGCTCTTTGGAGCGGCCAAGCTCAATTTAAAGATTGTGGAAATAAACGTGCGCTACCGCGACCGAGAATATGGATCGACACAAATCAGTCGGTTCAAGCACGGATGGCTTTTGATTAAGATGAGTATGTTCGCAGCGCGTAAATTGAAGTTCAAATAATTTTAAGTTGATTCCCAGATTCACTTTTAGTTGGCCTATTTGGATTATTCCTATAGCCGTGCTGGTATGGGGCTTTGCGGTCTATTCTTTTTCCATCCCGTTTTACGATATTAATCCCGATCCTGAATATCCGTATTTGATCAACGGAATGAACGTGGCGATCGGAAATTACAGTAACATCGGTCATTTAGATCATCCCGGCACCCCATTCCAATTCTATTGTGGCTTTGTCATTAAAGTCACCCACCTATTCACCGGTGAAGGCACCATAGCCAGTGATGTCTTGGGCAACAGACCCGAGTATTACCTCCGTGCTATCCAAGCTTCTCTGGTGATTCTGCACGCGCTCATTGCATTCTTTATCGGAGTAGCAGCAAAAAAACGTCGCGTCAATCCCGTATTCATTATCATTTTGCAGTCGGCAGTGATTTTACTACCATGGCTCTTCCTTCGGGTCAATCAGGAAAGGTGGCTCATGACCTGTTCCATGCTGCTGACACTGGTTTACATCGCCTACGGGCTCAGAGACCGAAGACCTCGACGTTTTGCCATATGGAGCGGCCTCATTATGGCCATGGCTTTGGCCACCAAGTTCAACTATCTCCCCATATTGTTACTACCCCTTCTCTTGGTGGATACAGTCAAAAATAAACTCATCTATCTGGGCGTATTGGCTGGAGGCTATTTTCTGTTTATCCTTCCCGTTTTGGAGAACTTTCATTACCACATCGACTTCATTACGGGCATCGCCTCCCATGATGGCAAGTATGGCGGAGGAGAAGAAAGGATGTTCAACCTTGAGGTCATGAAAGATAATTTCACCCTCATTTTTTCTGAAAATCCCGAAATCCCCATTCTTATCACTATTCCCGGGATGCTTTTGATAGGCAGTTTATTGGATCAGCAAAAGCGAATATTTTCTCGTAAGGCGCTGCTCTATTTTGGAGTGTTGCTGGTCATCGCGGTACAGTTGCTGATGGTGACTAAGCATTATGCTCCAAATTACCTTATCCCCCTTATTTCGGTCTACCCTCTTTTGCTCTTTGTGTTGTACTCTCAAACGGAAGACATGACGGGGCGAGGTAAGTTTTCATTTTTGTATCAATTT
>DATFKV010000151.1:0-4728 GCA_035268465.1 Cryomorphaceae bacterium
GCTATAGGCGGATCGGGTTTGGACTCAAATTTAAGAATCTTTTAAAGATCATCATCGTCTTCCAAGCCCTCGTAAAGCTCTTGGTCTTTCTTTCCCGGCTTTTTCTTCTTCTTTCCTTTTAATGAATCAGCCTTGGCAGGCTCGCCAAACTCAACCTCAAATTGAACGGCCTTGGTGCCTTCCTCTGTTTCTTTGGGAGCGGACAGTGTCGTGTCCGATTTGAAAAGACCGAATTCCTCTTTTAAAATGCCTTTAAATGTGTCAGTTTCTTTTTCAAATTTCTCTTTTCGTTTTTCGCGAGCAGTTTCTTTGTCGGAGCTGAATTCCGGATTCTCAACGCTTCCTGCCATTCTTAGGAAAATGCGCAATCCTGTTTCATCGTCGACGACGTAGCCGAATTCGCTCTCCTCCTCTCGTCCCGTTCTCAGCAATTCGTTCAAGCGAAAACCAATGGAATAATCAATGTTATTGTCGAAATCATGCGTTCCCGAAGCAGAAATGTCCAGTACAGATGTCGCAATTTTCATCTCGGGAATCGTGATAATTCTATTCTCGATGGTCAGGTTATTTTCCAGTGTGGCGAATTCGATATTGCGGAGACGACTTTTCAAGGCATCAACTTTAATAAAGGTATTCCATAGTGCATTTCCCTTGATATAATCTGCAATGTCGATCAGCGATTGTACCTCTTTCAATTCGCCGTTGTCGATTTTGAGATTTACATCGGCCTTGACACTTTCTTTGCGAATGGCAAGTGTGGTATCCAGAAAGCAGGTGAGATCTACAGAGCCATTAAATATTCCTTCGATTTGATCATGGCCAATTACCTGCTGCCCGAAATCGTCGAAATTGGCGAAAAGCTCATCTACCTTCATTTGAGTGAGTCTGGTGTTGGAGCCAAGTTCAAATCCCGTTTCCACTTGATTCAGTCGTAGATTTCCGTTAAGGGTTCCCGACGCCAAGGTCATATTTGCCGGGTTCAGTGTAAATAGACCTTTCCTGTAATAGGCTCGCCCTGAAATATCGGTTGCAGTGAATTTTTTATAATCAAGTCGGTCAACTTCAATATTCAAATTGAACCCTACGTTTTCGGGCAGTCTAAAGGCGGTAACATTATTCTCTCCTTCAGACTCACCGAGAAGTTGTTCCAGATAGATTCTTTTCGATTTCAAATTGGCTAAGACTTCCAAGCTGCCGCCATTCCCGGTCAAATACGGAAGTGCATTGTTGATTTGCCCGGCTATTTCGAACTTGTTGTCTCCAACCTCTGCGGTCAGCTTTTTTGTTTGGATGGAATTTTCAATAATCTCGAAACTCCCTTCAATCTTTTCGAATACCTGCGATCTGCCTTCGGTCTTCAAGGCTCCATCCTTTAAAAGGATTTCTCCACGGAAATTGACACCTCGCAGAAGGTTTTCCGTACTCATATTGGTTTGGGTGAAGTCTCCTTCGAGCTTACCTCTTATATCGATACGTCCTTCGAGAACTTCGGCAAAACTGATGTTCAGGAAATTCTTCAGATCTTCCAATTCAATTCTTCCTTGAAGAGCCAAGTCGAAACCGGGAGAGCTGAAGTTTCTAATCTCACCGCTGGTTGAAAATCGACCCGGACCGATTCCCGCCTCCAATCCGTCAATTTTCAAATTGGTGGTGCCTTCGATCAATCCGAAAGTTCCGCGACCCGAAAAAATATCTGCCTTGCCCGAACTTTCAGAATGGATGAGTTCTCCTTCGAGGCCATCAAAATTTAAGATGAGCTCGAATCCACTTTTCGTTTCGATTAGGAGATCCAAGTCGGCATTGCCGTAAGGTTGATATGTCTTAAAAATGCTCTGATTGGGAAGAGGGGTAAGAGCTACTGCATTTTCCAAATCCGTATTTTCCGAACTAATTTGAACCGTCCAAAACGGATCAAGCGTGGAAGCATCATAAGTACCTTTGAGCTCAAGATTTTCCTCGCCAACCGAAAGCTTATCGGAATCAAAGGTGTAGATTCTCGACTTTGTATTGATATTCAATTCTACCTCTCCATCGATGTAGGTTTCTCGGTAGAGGGTATCCTTTTCGTAGAAAATGGATTTTGCAATCAAGTCAACATCCGATTCGAGATTAAAGACATCTTCGCCGAAATTTCCATTTGCTTCCCCCTGATTGATATGGATGTCCAGTGCCAACTCTTCTCCTGTTTCCAAGCGGTAGTTGAAATCTTCTACTTCTACATTGGTCAATGAAAAGGTTTGGGTGGAGGAATCAGTCGAACTCTTCCAAAACCGAAAATTATCCGAGCCGTCTTTAAAGGTTTTCATGCGGAAGAAACCACGGTTAATCTCCGCTTCGCTAACCGCATAATTTTTGCGCAGAAAATCCAACAAGCCAATTTGCAGGTAGAGATCTTCGATGAAAATCAGCGTGTCGGGATCATTGCTCACGGCTTCGGGAATGACCACATTGCTAAATCTCAAAGAGGCATAGGGGAATTTCTGCAGCAGGCTAAGGTTGATGTCTTCTACGTCGACCGGTACATTGAGGTACTGATTGAGCTCATAAACAATGGCGTCTTTTACTTCGGGTTCAAATTTTTTGGCCAGAAAAAACAGAGCCACCATGGCCAAAACAACCACGGCAATTAGGGTGAGAACGGTTTTTAGTATTCGGCTCAAACGGATAAATTACTGAATGAGTAAAACGCTTGAAATACCTTGATTATTTCAGCATTTTGAGATTGTTGATCTCTTGTTCGTTGAGATACCTCCAGCTGCCCCGCGGCAAATCTTTTTTGGTTAGTCCCGCAAAAACCACCCGATCCAACTTTATCACCTTATAACCCAAAGCTTCAAAAAGACCTGTGATTACCCTGTTCTTACCTCCGTGAAGTTCAACGCCAACTTCGCGCTTGTCTTTGCCTTCGGCTACATACGAAACCACGTCAGCCGCCAAGGTGCCGCCTTCCATTTCCACACCCTCTACCAATTGGATGAGGTGCTCTTCCTTCACGCTTTTATCAAGCGTTACGTGGTAAAGCTTTTTGACATTGTGTTTTGGGTGGGTAAGCTTTTTGGCCAAATCCCCGTCATTGGTAAACATGAGTAAGCCGGTTGTTCCACGGTCAAGTTTACCAACGGGTAATATACGCGTGTTTCCCACACTGTGCAGCAGCTGCTTCACCGTATTGCTTCCCTTGTAGTCTTTCATGGTCGTCACGAAATCTTTGGGCTTGTTCATTAAGACGTAAACGGGTTTATCGGGCGAGAGTCGCTCTCCCGCATATTTTACCACGTCACCGGGATTCACTTTGAACCCCATTTCGGTGATGGTCTTTCCATTTACTTCGACCATACCTGAGGCAATGAACTCATCGGCTTCACGACGCGTACAAAGTCCCGAGTTGGAGAGGTATTTATTCAATCGAATGCGATTATCTACTTCTGATGCCTCAGAAGGCAGTACTTCTCCACCGCGTTTTCCTTTATAAGGCTTTCTCTGCCCGCGGTCTCGGTCAAATTTTGATTTGTAAACAGGGGTGTCCTCGTCACGCTCGAATTTTTTTCGACCGTGTTGCTTGTCGTAGTTCTCTCGGCTCGTAGCGATATTCCTTTTGCCGTCTCCTTCTTTTCTTTTGTCGTCCGATTTAAAACGAGAAGTCGCTCCTCTTTTATCAAAAGGCTTCTTATCGCGAGGGCCCTCGCCATCTCTTTCATTTCTTCTTTCTTGACGGTCGTCGGAGTCGTATTTCTTCCGACCCGATCTTTTGTCAAAAGGTTTGTTGCCCGAAGGTCTTCGAGAATCTTGATCTCCTCCGGCGGTGCGCTTTCTGCCCGGCGAGGATTCTCCTTTAGGTCTACGACTGTTGCGGTTATTGTCTTTACTATCTGTACTCATGTATTTATTTCAGCCTACAAAGTTGGGTAAAATGCTGCTTCTATATGTTCTAATTCGTGATTTCCTCGGTTAAGGATGATCACAATCACATCAAAACGGCCCTCTTTATCGATCTCTTTTAATCGCATGTACTCACTTGCCGCAGAAATGATGTGCCTTTGTTTCTTTTTATTGATGTATTCTTCCAGCCTTTCGGGAAAAGGATCTTCGCGAGTTTTTACTTCTACAAAGACGATAAAATCCTCTGTTTCAGCAATTATGTCTATTTCCTTCTTTCCGAATCTCCAATTCTGTTCTAGAATTTTGAAACCTCGACCCATCAAATGCGTAGAAGCCAGAGATTCGCCCAGTTTGCCGATTGAATTGGTCGATGACATACTAACAAAAAACTTGAGAACTCAAAAGGTTCCTTAAACTGTTCGTTATGAAAATTTTTACAAAAAAGATTGCAGCTATCATGCTGGGGGTTATGTTGGGATTCGCAGGCTTCGCCTCGGGACCATTCCAAGGTACTATTAAATTTACGAAAACGATTGGACCGGTGACGGCAAACTACGTTTACTATGTGAAAGATCACTTGGTACGTGTAGAAGAGCTGGGTGAAAACGGAGAAATCCAAGGTATCATGATTGTCGATACCAAGGCCAACACCGTTAAAGCTTTAAGTCCCGAACGCCAAATGTACATCGATGTACCGAATAAGCGACCAGCTCGCGAAACGGATGTCTATGTACAAAAGACCAACAAGACACAAGAAATTAATGGTTACCAATGCACACAAGTGAAAGTAACCGGTAAGGATGATGGTCGTGAAGTAACTTTTTGGGTTGCGGATGACGATTTTGACTT
>DATFKV010000152.1:0-2074 GCA_035268465.1 Cryomorphaceae bacterium
ATCGGCTATGGCCATTTTGATATGATAGGTTCCGCCGCATTCTACGGGTATCTCTACTGTGAAAACAGTGGTAAATCCATCAAATTGAGTGGTGTTCAGAGAGGTATTCGCCTCATTGTTTACAAAATACTGGCTATTCTCTTGCCAATTGATGTCAGTTGAATTGCAAATGGCCGTACTTCCGTATGCTCCCGGCGTACCGCGATTAACCGTATTAATAGCTACAGGAACATCCCTACCGGGTATTTTGGCCAGATTTATGGCGTTGTTCGAAAAAGTACCGTCGCCGCTGATCCCGGGCCCTGAGATAAAAAAACCAAATGCATCATTATACGGAGAACAAGTGTGCTCGTTGTACTCTTCGCTGGCAAAGACATAAGAAAACCTCAGGGTATCGCCGCTGGCAACGAAATCAAATTCGAGAACGGCCGCATCATTTATTTCCACAGATCCTCCCATAAGCTCAGCCAGATCTTCATCCTCGGTAAGCTCGTTTTCTTCATCGATGACTTCATAAGCCGTGGGCAAATCATTGGGCCCTTCGGCAATGGTGGCCTGCCCCGTGGCGATTACAATACCTTCAGCAATACCTATAGCCTCCCAGCCATTGGAAAAAGTACCGATTTGAGCATTTGATTCAGTACCCGGTTGTCCGTTGAAAGAAATTTCAATCAGGTCTACACCTTCTCCTAAAAGTCGGGTTTGAACTATGGATTGAGGGTCTTGGCTAAGATCTACTTGTAACTGAGCCGAAGCCATAACAGGCAAGAAAAAAAGGGCAAGAAGAAGTCTAGGGTTAGTCAAAGGGTTGATTTTACCCGCATTTTACCCCATAAACGCTCTTTTTGTTACATCATTCGACCTCTTTTTCAGGCGGCAAAAGCACCAAAAGGTCTAAGGACTGTTTGATTTCTGCCTTATTCATTTTCATTTTTCTATACTCTCCTCTAACGTACATTTCTGCCTGATCGCTGTAGTGTGGGCTCATCACATTACCGCTATTGCCCGTAGGCAAAATGGAAGTCGCATTCTCTACGTCGGCAAAGTCGATGACTATGCGCATGGCAGGACCGTAATGCGCTGTATACGTTCCATTTCCATTCAAAATAAAGGAAGCGTTATTAATGGTTTCGTTTCCACCGGGAGCCGGAAAGGGCCCGACATGAAAAAACTGATTCAGTATTGATACAGTCGAGAAGGCGTGGGGATGTTCAATAAAATGAACCTTCGCCCATTGCCAAGAAGATATATCACTTCCCAGTTCCTCTTCAATTTCCATTATTGCTTTCTTGAAAGATTTGACAACAATCATCTCTCTCGTTTCCGTTTTGTTTTCACTCTTTAAATCATCCCACCAAGGAGAGTCATTCTGCGCAATAAGCGAGGGATAGCTTCTCTTGATAAGGTGTGTATTGAGCAATTTTTCAAACTTCTCGTTCCCCAGCTCATCGGATAAGCTGTTTTTTAAAATGTAAAAAAGTGTTTTGTAATAAATGGTAGGTTCTACATCCGTGAGCCCATGAACACCCAACCAAACTTCCATCTCTTCCAAAGCCACTTCCTCCAAATCGGTTAGCACTTCATTCGAATTGCGAATCACTCGAGCGATTTCATGGGCGTTCTCAGCTTCCGTTATCGATACCACGTCCAACATCATATTCTGTATACTTTCGACCGTGGCAATGGTCTGGTCTTCCAATAACTCCTCGATTCGATCGGCCCGCGTATCGGGTGCATAGTATCCCGGATAGAGCACACCTTCCGTAGTATCGTGCATTTGATTAGCCGAGAAAATAAAACCATTAAAAGGATTGACCAGTTGAGGGTTCTCGTCAAAAGAATAGTAGCCATCGTAGTTGGCGTAAGCCATATAGCCTTTTGCAAAATGCTTTCCATCCAGCGAATCAGGTCTTTTAAGTAATTTACCGGCAGACCATTGAGCAATGTTACCTGCGGCATCACCATATACGATGTTTAGTCCGGGTGAGGAAATCATTTCAACCCCCTTCTTAAAGTCATCCATATTGTCAGCGCGGTTCATTCTGTTGAATGCTTCCAGTAGTTGATTGTCCGT
>DATFKV010000153.1:0-3828 GCA_035268465.1 Cryomorphaceae bacterium
AAGTGGCCCGTCATCAGAAAAGCAATAGTCGAATCCGATGCCCTCTGCTTCAGAACCATCATCATTGGCGTCACCTAAAAAAGTACCGCCTCCGCCAAAACCATCGCCGGGATACCCACCTGCGCCTCCGAATCCATCGAATAGCAAAGCTGATTGACCATTAGGGCAGGTCAGCCAAGCCTCAAGGTCTCCAAGGTAGGTATGCTCCATATTCAAACATACGTTTACCAAATCACCGGGTTCAGTAATGACCGGATCATCAAGATAGCCTTCGATTTCTATTGTTGTTTGGTATTCCTCGCCATTACCGTCAGGTAAAAATCGACTGTCGGTAAAATCATAATTTGGCTGTACGGCACCGGTTTGTGGGGAGACACCGACCGTATCCGGAAAAAGAATCCCACCCGTTATGATGGTTGTATCACCCAGACAAAGCGTATCGCCAAAAACAATATTTGAGAATATCGGCCGTGGCGCCATTAGAAAATAAGCCTCGTAAGTTTCTTGCTGACCCATTACATCTGTAATGGTGAGCGTTGCAAAATAGCCTCCCGGGTCAGGATAGCCATAAGTCAATTCAGTCAATCCCAATCCTTCGAAAACGTCGCCGTTACCCATGTCCCAAGTGAAGGTTGTTTCCTCAGTAAGCTGCTCATATCCATCTCCGGTAGCATCGGAAAGCGGAAAAGAAGCGTTGGCCGAAAAGCTCAAGGTATCACCAAAACAAAACGTGATCACATTGGCATCGGGGCCTATGTCGGGGAATGTATCTGTAGAAAGACCAAAAGGCGGATCGATCAATACGGAAACATTGAATGGTTGCAGATCTTGGAGGCAGTTGAATTGTGCCAAAAAACCTGCTCCCGAGCTATTCTCGCCTGACTCCCAAACCAGAGTAATACAAGGTACATCAGTTTGAAAAAATACGCCGTTGGGATCGGTCTCACTGTTGAAAGCCCCTAACAGATCACCGTCCGTGTCTGTTCCCGCATAAATGAAGAGTGTACTGTTCTCGTCCACGTCCCATACATTGAGCGTATCATTTTGATTGAACTGAGGCAGGATTGATACCTGTATAGAGTCACCAACCAAGGTGTTGAAACAGACCGTCATTTGGTAGGTTTCACCGGGTAGATAATTGCCATCATCAGCATTGCTGTCGGTTATAATGATGCCATTATCACAGTTGGTTGATTCTACGGTTCCTTCATCAGAAATAGGGATGAGATCTTGAGCAAAAGTGGCACTAAAAGTTATTGCCATAAAAAATGACAAGGCTATTTTAATATCTAAATGCATGGAGTAGGAGTTCATTAGAGTTTAGCTGTTCGATTTCTCGAAAATTCTTTGCTGAACTGATCGTTCGACTTGAGGATGAGGTACTGATTTGTACCTTTTATACGGTAAGCTTTTGATGAATTGCGATCCATATGAATGTCCAGTGTCAAAATATTGAAGTTCTCAAGATCTTTAATTTTGATTTCCTCATCCGTAGGGATTGCCTTTCCCGAGGCTTCTCCATCTACAATGGTATAGCTGTGGTCCAGGTAGTACGTCCAGTACTCAATGGTAGAAGGCTGTTTTTCGTTAAGCTCAGAAATTCTTTCTTCAGAATATCTCTCCAAAAGTCTCTTGTCAAATTGCGATTGACCCATTGAGCCAATGCTAATGGATAAGACCAAAAGGGTAAATAAGGTTTTCATGTTTGATTGACGTTAAAGATGTCTCTAGCGTTGCCGCAGTGTCGCAAATATAGAAAGATACCCGTTCCATTTCCCTGCATTTTATGCTTAAGAACCTTAAAGACTCTTATAATTTTCCTTCGATCAAATTCTCAACGTCTACATTCAAACGAATCAGCTACTTATGCTACTGCTTTTTCCTTAGGACATTCCAAGCCAAAAAGCGTATTTTCGCACTCGATTTAATAAGGTATGAAGAACATCCGAAATTTCTGTATCATCGCTCATATTGATCACGGCAAGAGTACGCTCGCTGATCGATTGCTCCATTTTACCGGAACAATCTCTGATCGAGAGCTGCAAGAGCAAACGCTCGATGATATGGACTTGGAGCGAGAGAGAGGAATAACCATCAAGAGTCATGCGATTCAGATGGACTACGAGTACGAGGGAGAGAAGTATGTTCTCAACTTGATCGATACTCCCGGCCACGTCGATTTCTCCTACGAAGTTTCTCGCTCTATTGCCGCCTGCGAAGGGGCACTGCTCATAGTAGATGCCACCCAGGGTATACAAGCACAAACCATCTCCAACCTATATTTAGCCTTGGAGCACGACTTGGAAATCGTGCCGGTACTGAATAAGATGGATCTGGACAGCGCCATGGCAGAGGAGGTAACAGATCAGATTGTGGACTTGATTGGCTGCAAACCCGAAGAAGTTATTCCCGCAAGTGGAAAAACGGGAATGGGTGTGGAAGCCATTTTGAAAGCGGTGATCGATCGCATTCCTGCTCCGACCGGTGATCCCGACGCACCGCTGCAGGCCATGATTTTTGACTCCGTATTCAACTCCTTCCGAGGAATCATCGCTTATTTCCGCATTCGTAACGGAAGCATTAAAAAAGGCGATGAGGTGAAGTTCGTCAATACGGGCAAGAAATACTTTGCCGATGAAATCGGTACCTTGAAGCTTACTCCGCTACCCAAAAAAGAGCTGAAAGCCGGTGATGTAGGATACATTATCTCAGGAATCAAAAAAGCCAAAGAGGTGAAAGTAGGTGATACGATCACTTTGGTCAGTAACCCTTGTAAAGAAGTGGTAAAGGGATTCGAGGATGTAAAGCCTATGGTCTTCGCAGGAATTTATCCGGTTGACACAGACGAGTACGAAGAGCTTCGGGCTTCTTTGGAAAAATTGCAGCTTAACGATGCTTCTTTGGTTTACGAACCGGAGTCGTCAGCCGCATTGGGTTTCGGTTTTCGCTGTGGGTTCTTGGGTATGCTCCACATGGAAATTGTGCAAGAGCGATTGGAACGAGAGTTTGACATGACCGTAATTACCACAGTGCCCAACGTTGGATACATTGCCACAACCACCGACGGACAGGTGCTTACGGTCAATAACCCTTCTGAACTACCCGATCCATCGCGGATGGAAAAAGTAGAGGAGCCTTACATCAAGGCGCAAGTCATCACCAAATCCGATTTCGTCGGTCAGGTGATGAATCTCTGTATTGAAAAACGAGGAATCCTAAAGAATCAAGTCTACCTCACCTCCGATCGGGTTGAGATAACCTTTGAATTGCCGCTTGGCGAAATTGTATTTGATTTTTACGATAAGCTGAAAACCCTTTCGAAGGGGTATGCTTCTTTTGACTACCATCCCATCGGCTACAAAGCCAGCCATCTGGTCAAGCTGGATATAATGCTCAACGGAGATCCGGTCGATGCTTTATCAGCATTGATTCACCGAGACAATGCTTTTGATTTGGGAAAGAAAATCTGCGCAAAGCTGAAAGAATTGATTCCAAGGCAGCAATTTGAGATTGCCGTTCAGGCAGCCATCGGCACCAAGGTCATTGCCCGAGAGACGGTGCGCGCTTTGAGAAAAGACGTTACCGCAAAATGCTACGGGGGTGACATAACGCGAAAGCGAAAACTTCTGGAAAAGCAGAAAAAAGGGAAGAAGCGCATGCGCCAAGTTGGAAACGTAGAGGTTCCGCAGCAAGCGTTTTTGGCTGTTTTGCAGTTGGATTAACCTGAGGCTCGAACAACCACAAAGCCCACAAAGGATTTCACAAAGCTCGTTAAGAGACCTTCATGGGCTCCCTCGTTTTCCTTAGAAATGGGTTTCTCTGTGTGCT
>DATFKV010000154.1:0-6956 GCA_035268465.1 Cryomorphaceae bacterium
TCTATAGCGGCCAAATCTGCTTTATTGGCTTTCTCGCTTTTAAGTTCACTAGTTGGATTTTCAATTTGAAGGTCCACGGCACTCACTTGGGCTTGAGCCAATGCAACATTTTCTACCGTGTGTTTCTCTTCATTCTTGGTAACCACAGGCTTCTTCACATTTAAATTAAAACCTTTGGTGTAACGTCTTTTTTGAATGAGTGCCGTCGAACCCAATTCAGAGCTCGTTTGACAAGAAGTAGCAAGTATGACGATAAGTAAGGATAAAGCAGAGAGACGTTTCATTTATAATGCGTTTTATTGGTTTATACTATTTAAAGTGTTTTTTCAAGAATTATTTGTTGCCTTCAAGCCGAAAGGGTTTTCATTCAATCAGCTCGAAATGCTTGCTCAAAGTTCTTACCGATTCCGATTTTTGATTGAAAGTGAAATTTTATTGCTCTGATAGTTAGAGACTTGAGCAGTGGTCGTTAGGCTCTGACAAATGGAGTGCATTTCCGGGGTGCGGACGGGATTCTACAATTGTGGGTAAGGATCAGACCAATTTACACCACCTACGCCCGAGATTCCCTGTAGAAAGGGCTGAACATGTAATAAATGCTTAATAAAATGCTCGCTGCACGGTATTTGATCCGCTTAGGAAAAAATAACCGCAATGAGCAATAAACTGACAAAAGATAATTACGAATTGGTCTCCTCTCTACTCACCATCGGAGCAGCAGCTCTGGCAAAAAAAGCCGTCGACATGAGTTTTGAAGCGGGTACAGGCCGCCGTCCACCCAAAAACCCCGAGGCTGATGATGTGTCCTTAACAGATGTCATTATATATACCGCCGCGACTGCTGCTGTGGGAGTTGCCACCAAAATACTGATCAGAAAACTTCTCATTTCTCAGTGGAAAAAACACGATGGCGAGTTGCCTGAGGGATTGGATTAAGAATAATAACCGCTTTTCCGTATTTTCAGCGCAATGAAAAAGCGCGACAGCGAGTCAAATCTTTTAAAGGCAGCCTTTACACATTACATCCACACCGGATTGGAAGTGTATCGGAAGCCGGCCATTGAGTACATGCGGCATTCCGATGAGCCCCTGCCTGATCGAGCAGGGCATCGCCATGCCGAAGATGCTCCTTTCACGTTCATCGATCTTTTTGCGGGAGTCGGGGGCTTCCGCATTGCTATGCAGCGGTTGGGCGGCCACTGTGTCTTTACCAGCGAGTGGGACAAGTATTCTCAAGAGACCTATTTCGAAAACTTCGGCGACTTGCCTTTCGGCGATATTACTTCAGAGGAAACGAAATCTTTCATTCCCGATGGTTTCGATGTTCTTTGTGGCGGGTTCCCTTGCCAGGCCTTTTCCATTGCGGGAAAACGTGGCGGATTCAATGATACGCGCGGTACGCTGTTTCACGATGTGGCAGAAATCATTCGCCGAAAGCGTCCCAAAGCACTTTTTCTAGAGAATGTAAAAGGACTCTTCAATCACGACAGAGGAAAAACCTTGCGGACCATATTAACTGTTCTTCGCGACGATTTGGGGTATACCGTGCCCGACCCGCAAGTACTCAACGCCCGCAACTTCGGCGTGCCTCAAAACCGCGAGCGGGTATTTATTGTAGGTTTCCGCGATGCTACCGATGCCGAAAAGTTTGAATATCCCGAACCCGACGAGGAGGTCAGTACCTTCGAAGAGGTCAAAGAAGAATCTCCCGTTTCAGTGAAGTATTACCTCTCGACCAAGTATTTGGATACTTTGCGCGAGCACCGCCGCAGACACGAATCCAAAGGAAATGGTTTCGGGTACGAAGTTATTCCCGACGATGGAGTAGCCAATGCCATTGTGGTAGGAGGGATGGGCCGCGAAAGGAATCTGGTCTACGATGATCGGCTCACGGACTTTACGCCCGTCACCAAAATAAAAGGAGAGGTAAACCGAGAGGGCATTCGTCGCATGACACCGCGCGAATGGGCCCGACTGCAGGGATTTCCCGAGTCTTTCAAAATCGTAGTCAGCGATGCCCAAGCTTACAAGCAATTTGGAAACAGCGTAGCAGTGCCCGCCATTGAAGCCACCGCCAGGCGGCTGATGGAAGCTCTGGAATTATCGCCAAAGTCTCATGTTTCGGAAAGCCATCACTGATATCGCCATCGAGGGAAACGAGATTTCCGTTTCGCGTCGGCTCGATATTTCGGTGGCCGAGGCGGAGGAGCAAATTGCCAATCTCGCTTATAGTGGTGTCGGGTTGACGAAAGATAAAAAAGTGGAAAAGGCCAAGCTTCCGCCTTTTGCGCTCGCATTTTACTACCATCTATTCTCCCGGAGGTGCATCCCTACAGAAGAAGAACTCTACCATCGTTACCTTTCCTTTTCAGGGAAACCGATGAATGAGGAGGAGCTATTGATTGATGATGAAGCCTACTCAGTAGAAGGAGTAAAGGCCCGTTTGCTCAGAACTTATCCCTCTTTAATCCGTGACTTTCACCTTTATCTATTGCTTTGCGAATCAGGCAAGTTTGAGAATGTGACCTACTCCCTGAGTCAGGATTATTACCGCGGCTTGGATCTCTGCGTATACCTTTCGGGAAAGGCTTTTCACCTTTCGCTCTTCATTAAAACAAAACGGGCAAGCTTATTTAAGAAGAGAAAGGTTTTCAGGCATGACTACAAGAATGTCACTGAAATCGAGTTGGCTCTTGACTTCCATAGTCTGGTTAAGCACGGCGAAATTGCTCTTTGCACAAAAAGTCATGTAGAGGCGGTTTTTCAAAAAGCAAAAGGAACGTGATTTACGATGAGGTCTATTTAAAAAACCCAGGGTATTTCGGAAACCCTTTTCCCGAAGTGATCGATTACTTCGCGAGGCAAAAAGACAAAGGTAAGGTATTGGATGTCGGGTGCGGGCAGGGTCGCAATGCCATTCCCTTGGCCGAAATGGGCTGTCGCGTCCACGCCATTGATACCTCTTCAATCGCGGTCAGTCAATTGAAGGCTCGTATATATTCTATGAAATTGGATTTAAAAGTGGAACAAAGGGACTTCAGTGCAATGGCCAAACTCAATGGATTCGACTTTATTTTACTCGATGGCTTCTTTCATTTTTACGATCATGAGTTGGCAGATGAGGCCAATAAGATGCGTCATTTATTGTCGAATGTGGATACCAATTGCAAGCTGGTTTTCTGTTTTGCCGATCACGGAGACTCAGTTTCTACATTTCGGGAAATGACCGCCAAATGTGCCGTCCTTGAGGAGATTTATCTCCGTTATGCCTACGTCGATCCCGTTTCTAAATGGAAGTTTGAAACCGATTATTACTTCGCTGTTGTCAATAATAAGGGTTGATCCGGATGTTTTTCTAATTTTTATTTCGGAAGGCGTACAATAAAATTGAATACCTCATAGTTCTATGTATTGAAACTTGATGTATATTTGCCCAATGTATTCAAAAGAACTCTTAAAAGGCACCTTGTCACCAATTATTTTGAGCCTCCTTTCTGAGAATGGAAAGATGTACGGTTACGAGATTTTCACGAAAGTGAAAGAACTCTCAGATGGTAAGATCATTATAAAGGATGGATCCCTTTATCCTATTTTGCAGAAAATGAACAAAGAGGGCTTGTTGACCTATGAAGAGGTATCAATTGGTAAAAGAATTCGAAAATACTACTTCATAACCGCCGAAGGAGAGAAGAAGAAGCGAGACTATCTGGAGGAACTAAAAGACTTTATGAATACCATCAATTTGGTTGTCTTTCAATCGCAACTAACCGCATGACCCTGACCGAAGAACAAATCGATTCCATCAGAAATATTCTGATTGCCGAGGGAATTCAGAATGAATCTCTCACCGATGATCTGCTTGACCACATTTGCTGTGTGGTGGAAGTATTGGTAAAAAGGGGAAAAAGCTTTGAGGATGCAGTCAACGAGGCTATTGTTGATTTGGCTCCCAACGGCCTCATAGAATTAGAAATTCAAACGCGCTATTTATTAAACTCAAAACGTATAATTATTATGAAAAAGTTAATGTATTCCGCCGGATTTATCGGAGCCGTATTGATTTCACTTGGATCGCTGTTTAAAATCATGCATTGGCCTTCGGCTAATATTTTGGTGATTTCAGGCATGATCGCTTTTCTGCTTTTCTTTGTCCCTCTTTTCGCTCTGGATCGGTATAAGGTTGAGGCTTCTAGAGCCATGTCTGCAAAGATCAAGATTATTGTAGGAAGTATCTCAGCGTTCTTGATTGGACTTTCGGTAGTCTTCAAAATGATGCATTTGATGGGGGCAAGCATTTTGCTCGTATTGGGCGTCGGACTTTTTACCTTCGGTTTTTTACCATTTCTCTTCTTTTCGCTTTATAAGAAATCTATTTCATAATAGATCTGAAAAGAAACCTGCAAGAAAAGCCGCAGTCTCGATAAGAGTCTGCGGCTTTTTTTAAGTCATCTTAAAATCTGGCCGTAGCACTCAGTACCACATTCCTGCCGGCCGCGGCTATTCCCGAGCTGTACGTTCGGTAGCGTTGATCGGTCAGGTTTTCCACTCCTGCACTGATCAGCCAAGTAGGCGAGAGTTGATAAGTCGCGCGAAAGTTGAGCGTGTACCACGAGGGCGAATAGGGGTTGCCGTTGGAATCCGTGGCATAGAGGTAGGGTTTTCCCCTTTCGCCTACATTCAAATCGGCAAAGGCCACTTCTCCACTGTATTGGGTGTTGAGTTCCAGCGTAAGGTTCGATTCTGAGTAGCGCAGGCGAGTCACTCCAAACCAAGGCGCGGCGTGACGAGAAGCGCTCGTCGACCCGTCGTCCAATTCCTCCTCACCGTCTTGCCAATTGAATTGACTCGAGAGGCTCAACTCTTTCAGAAGAATGATCTCCAACTCGGCTTGGATTCCATACACCCTTGCCTCGGCGGCATTTTGAATGGCTTGAACCTGACTCAATTCTCCTTGATATATGATGCTATCTTGCCCTGCAAGGGTAAAGTTTCTTCTCACCATGGCATTTTCCAAAAGGGTGTAGTAACCCGTCAAACCGATCTTGACTTTGTCAGCCAGAACTTTTGAAATGCCCACCTCAAAGTTGGTGGCGTATTCTGCATCCAGATCAGGATTGGGGATTACCACCGAGCCCGGCTCTGAGTCAAAGATCTTACCGATGTCGTCGATGTTTGGGGCGCGGAACCCCGTGCTCACCACCGCACCGATGCGGATGTCGCTGTACCGTTCGTATACGAGTCCCAAGCTTCCCGTCACCGCGTCATTGTTCAGGTCGGCCCTGTCAAACGGAAGCGGAGTGAGGGTGGTGTCAAACTGCGCTTTGATATCGAAAGCATTGTAGCGAATTCCCGCATTAAGCGCTAAGTCTTTGGTCAGCTCTTGGCGGTAAGTTGCATAAACGCCGTACGATGCCCAGTCGCTTTCGGGGTAGCGGGGTGCCGTGGGAGTGGATGTAAAATTAAAACCGCCAATGTCTTCTTGCGTCCCTTTTGAGCTCACTTGATTAAAAACGGCTTCTACACCATAAATCAGCTCTTTTCCTTTGCCCAATGTTTTGGTCAGGTCCAGATTGGTAGTGTAGGCATCCACGAATTCCTCTTGGACGAAGCGAAGAGAGTCGTTGAAGTCACGGTCGACCCGGCTTTCTTCAAAACGCTGATAGGCCAGACGCAGGGTGAGGATGTCGTAAATTCCGCCGCTCTTTCTGTGGGTGGCGTTCAGGTTGTTCATCATCCATAATTGCGGACCGTAGTACCACTCAGCTGATCGGGGCAATCCGTCTTGGGTTCTGATCAAGCGGTCGTAACGCGGATTATCGCTTGTGGTCGAAAAGTGGAAACCGTAGGAGAAATCCCATTCGGCATTGGGCGAAAACCGCACCTTTTGCATCAGGTTGGTTTGGTTGTAGGCCGTGTTGATCTGTACCTCGGGATCGGGATTGTCAATAACGAAGTCGGTTCGAAAAGAACTCTCTACCGAAAACGGCCTGAGGTATTCATCGGGTCCGTGCGACCCCATTCGAAGATCGCCGAAATCGGTGTAGGTGACAGAGGTAAGCGACGACCATTTCTTTCCCCCGAAGTTGACATCGAAATGCGTCGTTCGTTCATTGCTTGCCGAAGCGTAGCGCGCCATTGCTTTTCCCGCTACGATGGTGGTGTCATCAGTGGAGAATTGAGGGGTAAGCGTCTGAAAACTCATCACCCCGCCGATGGCATCCGAACCGTAGATCACTGAGCCGGGGCCGAAGATGATTTCGGCGCCTTCCATGGCCAACGGGTCCAGAGAAATAACATTTTGCAAGTTTCCGCTGCGAAAGATGGCGGTGTTCATTCTGATGCCGTCTACCGCGATAAGCAGACGGTTGGTGCTGAAACCGCGGATCATCGGGCTTCCGCCACCTTGCTGGCTTTTTTGGATAAATACCTCTCCCGAGGCGCCCAGAAGGTCGGCGGCGGTTTGTGGATTTTGCAAAGCGATGGTTTTCGGGTCGATCTTTCGCACGCGGTTGGGAATGACACGATCGCGTTCGATGCGACGCGAGCCTGAGATGACGACTTGATCGAGATCAAAGTCCGCGGGTTCGAGTTTAATTTTAAAATTCATCGCCTCAATCTCGTCGTACGAAAGCCGGATGGTTTCGTAGCCGAGCAGTCGAATTTCAATTTCTTCCGCATTGGCAAAAGCCGAGATATCTGCTTTTCCTTTGGCGTTGGTCACGGCAAAGGAGGGGATTCCTTCGGCTACAAAGGTTGCTGATGAAAGCGGCTCTTTGGTGTTTTCGTCCACGACCGCAGCCACTTGGGCCCGGGCGGAGAAGCACTGAAGGATAAGGGCAATGAGAATTAAGTTTTTCCATTGAAAGCCCGATAGGCTCAATGAGTTATGGTCGTAGGCGTTTTTCACAGCCGACAAAAATAAGCTTTTGTGGCATTAACTCCTGTCCTGATATGGC
>DATFKV010000155.1:0-3712 GCA_035268465.1 Cryomorphaceae bacterium
AGCGAAGTGATCTCGATATTTTGATCGAATTCGATCAGGCTTTGGATTTATTGACAATAATTGGATTGGAGCAGGAACTCAGTGACAAGCTTGGAATCAAGGTGGATTTGATAACCGCCCGTTCCGTTAACCCTCAATTAAAGTCTTACATCGAAAAAGATTTTATACAGCTGGTGGCATGATCAAGAACCCCATCGTTTATCTCAACCACATTTTAACCTGCACGTCGAAGATCCAAGCCTACACCTCAGGTATCGACGAAGAAGAATTCTTGAAAGACAGCCTAATACAGGATGGAGTGATTCGTAATTTAGAAATCATAGGTGAAGCTACTAAACAGCTCAAAACAGAATTTCGTGCGAAGTACCCCGACATTGAATGGAAAAAGATTGCAGGCCTCAGAGACAAGCTAATACATGACTACATCGGGGTAGATATTTGGGCGGTTTGGGGTGTGGTGGAGAAGGTAATTCCCGAATTTGAAGTACAAATTCGAAATATTATTGCTCGGGAAAAAGGCAAAGAGGATTAAGAAAACGAAAATCTCTAATGGGTTTTTTCGTAAAGACTTATCTAAATAAGACTTTGGCTACTTCTAAAGAATCTGCGGATAACCTTCGAAATGGATCAGAATGATCAAAGTAAAAAACGAAGATCTTTTCAAAAACGAAGCGGCCGACTTGATGTACCACTTTTTGATTTTGCTAAAAGCTAAGAACTTCGAACTGAAAGATATAGAGGAAGTATTGAAGTCCAGACAGAAAGGTTAATCAAGATCAAAGGGGATTGGTCAATCAGAGATTTTCCTATTTTTGGTATCAAACTAAACCTATCATCATGAAAATCAAATCACTTATTGCCGTTATCGGAGTGGCTGTATTTGCATCGTGCAGTCCGACGGAATACCGCGTTGAGCGTTCCTCCACAATCGATGCTCCCGCAAAATTGGTCTTCGACCAAGTAAACAATCACAAGCTACGCGACGCTTGGAGTCCCTGGGAAAAAATGGATCCCGACATGGAAAAAAGCTACGAAGGCCCTGAATCGGGCGTGGGTGCCATTTACAAATGGACGGGTAACGACAGCGTGGGAACGGGCACCCTCGAAATAATTGAAAGTGTTCCCAACGAATACATCAAAAGTACCTTAACATTCACCTCTCCATGGGAATCCGAATCCATTGTAGAATGGAATTTCGAAGAAACTGCTGAGGGAGTGAAAGCCACTTGGGCGGTAAATGGAGAACTTCCCGGCTATCTTTTTTGGATGGATCCCGAAGATATGATGGGAGAAGATTTTCAAAAGGGCGTTGACCAACTCAAACTTGTGGCCGAAGAAAAAGCCTCGGCCGCTCCCGATATGCCGATAACTGAGGTGGAGGTTGAAGCCATGCCGATCTATTACATCGAAGACGAGGTGAAAATTTCGGAAATGTCCAGTGATTTTTATGGCGAGCGGTACGGTAAGATTGGCACCTATTTGGGAGAAGATTCTCAAAATATGTTGGAAATGCCTCTGGCCGTTTACAATGAGTGGGACGAGGAAAACGATCGTGCAGTAATTGCGGTAGCAATGGCTTGTGAATCGGAAAAGACCGGTAAAGGAGAGATCAAAAAAGGAATGTCTCACAGTGGAAAAGCGGTAAAATGTGTGTACACCGGTCCTTACGAAGAGGGAGATAAACCACACAACGCGATAGCCGCCTATATGGCGGCAAACAATCTGGAAATGGCTGGAGCCCCTTGGGAAGTTTACGCCAGTGATCCTGGTGATGAACCCGATTCTACCAAGTGGGTGACCCACGTGTACTACCCGATTTTGTAGTTTTTGATTGCAATTAATTCGAAAAGCCGATTCATTGGAGTCGGCTTTTTTTATGCCTTGGGGTGTTTGATCATCGATTTGTAGAGCTGGAGTAATCGAGCAGGGCTTACACCGAGATAGTATAGGCCGAAAACAATGAAATTGGAAATATTCACCTTCCAATAGGGATTCTCTTCATACTTCCTGGCCGAGACTGCGACATCATCTTGCAAGATTCGGAAATTAGCGAACTTTTTTCCTCGGCGAATAATATCGTAATCCTCCATGACAACATGATCTTCTCGATACCCGCCAAGCTCATCAAAAAGTTTTCGTCGCATAAAGAGGCTTTGATCGCCTCCTCGGAACATCATAATTGGTATTCGGGTACACCAAGAATTGAATACCAAGACGGGCCGATCGCTGAGAAATTTGAATCGAAATGAGCCAAAAATACTTCCAATGGATGAGGCCGCTATGATGTGCTCCGCAAATCTTTTAGGCGGTAGCGTGTCCGCATGGACAAAATAGAGCAAATTCGCTTTGGCGGCAGCAGCTCCTGCATTGAGTTGCACGGGCCGAGATGGTTTTTTAACGTTGATCACCTCAGCGCCTTCCTGCTCTGCAATTGATCTCGTTTCATCCGTACTATTGGCATCGGCTACGATAATTTCCACGTGATGCGGGGTGTCGCTTAAGTGACGGATCAACCTTCTGATATGCTCTTCCTCATTCAGGGTGGGAATTATTATCGATATTTCGGGAATGGTATTTGCCAAAGGTTTAATCCAAATTGGAATTGCGAACGTAGGTAAAATACGCACGAATCAAAACAACAGATTTATGACAAGGTTTCTTTCTTTTCTATTTTCAATTCTCCTGGTAGCAGCTTGCTCCGGTGTTGGTGATGTTCAATCCGATTCAAAACCGGTAAGTCACTCTACTTGGGATAGCCTTCTCAAAAAGCATGTAAATGACCAAGGTATGGTCGATTACAAAGGCTTTATTAATGACAGCACCAAACTCAATCGCTATTTGGATCTTTTGGAAAATAATCACCCCAATGAAAAAAATTGGACGCGAGATGAACGTTTGGCCTATTGGATCAATGCTTACAATGCCTTTACCATAAAGCTGGTTACCAAGCATTATCCGGTCGAGTCGATCAAAGACATCGGCAGCTCCATCAACATTCCCTTCGTTTCAACACCTTGGGACATAAAATTCATTGAGATCGAAGGGAAAGAATACGATCTGAACAATTTGGAGCACGGAATTATTCGCGAGGAGTTTGAAGAACCCAGGATTCACTTTGCCTTGGTTTGCGCCGCCATGTCTTGTCCCAAACTACGCAACGAAGCTTATACGGCAGAAAAACTTGATGCACAATTGGAAGATGAGGCCAATGATTTTTTCAATTCAGAAAAAAACGATATCTCGGCCGATAAGGCCGAGCTTTCAAAGCTTATGAAGTGGTACAGCGGCGATTTTGAAGATGTGGCACCTTCGGTAATTGCCTACATAAATCGCTACAGCAAAACGAAAATCAACGAGGATGCTGACATTGATTACAAGGACTACAGCTGGAAGTTGAATGAGCAATAATCAAAAAGCCTCCCCGATTGTCAAATAAAAATTCGGCTCCTCTCCTACTCCAACATCCAGTCTGATATTAATTCGGTCCTTGGGATCGATGGCAAAACGGAGGCCTGCGCCGTAGGTGTATCTCAAATTGCCCAAAGACAGCAGAGCATACTCGGGGGCTACAACTCCCATTGCTCCAAAAGCAACCGCTCCGAATCGCCAAAAGAGATCTCTGCGATACTCGCCCTGAAACACGGCTGAATTGTCATCTCGATACCGACCTAAATAGAATCCGCGCATGGTTTGCGTACCACCCAAAAGTGCT
>DATFKV010000156.1:0-9173 GCA_035268465.1 Cryomorphaceae bacterium
CACCACAAAATTGCTCAAGAGATGCATCTCTCTAAGCTCCTTTTCACTCGCTTCGGGATTGGCAATCTTAAGTTTGTCGTAAAGGGTGTGGTTGTCGTGGCAAGACACATAAACCATGCACTGATGTGGCTCTGCAGCCCAAGCCGTATCTGTATTGTTCACAGCGGCGTAGTCTATTTGCGGATGCTCAATACCACCCACTACGCCAAACTTCACGCTCTCCTTTAAGGCGAAGTTTCCACTCACAAAGCCCTTGGATTCATGGCTGCTCCAGTGTCCTTTCAATCCATCGCGAATTTCATCGCTAAATGCGGCAATGCCGGGCATTTGGTAAGTATGGGCTTTTAGCGCTCGCTTTCCAACCGGTAGCGGCGAATCTCCCGCTGTCCAACCTTCGCCGTAGAGCAACACATTGGGATTGGATTCTCTCAATTCTTGCTCGATCAGCTTCATGGTTTCGATATCGTGGATAGCCATGAGGTCAAATCGAAATCCGTCGATGTGGTATTCATCCGCCCAGTATTTTAACGATTCGATCATAAACTTTCTCATCATGGGTTGATCGGATGCCATTTCATTCCCACAACCGCTGGCATTTCCAAGGGTGCTGTCGTTCCAATGGCGATAGTAATACCCGGGAACCAATTCCTCAAAAGAGAGACCATCAGTGCGGGAAGTATGGTTGTAAACCACATCCATCACCACACCAATTCCTTCCTCATGCAAGGCCTGAACCATCTCTTTAAACTCCTTGATTCTAACGGCACCATCGGCGGGGTTGGTAGAATAGCTTCCCTCTGGAACGTTGTAGTTCTGAGGATCGTAGCCCCAGTTGTATTGCGGCTCGTCCAAGCGCGTTTCGTCTATGGTATAGAAATCGAAGGCCGGCAACAGGTGGACGTGAGTGATTCCCATCTCCTTTAGATGATCGATTCCGGTGCTGAGTCCTTTTGGATTTTTCGTTCCCCTTTCGGTAAAGGCCAAAAACTTTCCCTTGTTCTCCATTCCTGAGTTTTCTGAAATCGAGAAGTCGCGTACATGAACTTCATAAACCAGAAAGTCATTGGGTTTCTTTCCGGAGAAATTGGGCCTTCGGTCGGCCGACCAGTTTTCGGGACCGGCATTGGAAGGGTTGATTAATTGGCCTCTCTTGCCATTTCTACCCACGGCTTTGGCGTATGGGTCGGGCACCTCGTTGCTCCATCCTTTCGAATGCTTGGCCTGAAGGGTGTAAAATAGTCCTGCCTTTCCATTATCAAAGTCAATACTCCAAACGCCGTCGTCCCCGCGGGTAAGTTGAGCTTCGTTGATAGCAGATTCATCACCCAAATCATTACTGTAAAGATTGACCTTCACGGCCTCTGCCGTCGGTGCCCAAACTTTCAGCACCATCTCCTCAGCGGAGAAAGTTAAGCCGAGGTCTTCATTTTTGTAGACTGGATATTCTTCCAAGTTTTCTTGCTTTTCGGTCGTTTGACTACAGCCTGATAGCAGCGCTGCGAAAATAAATACCGCACTAAATAATCCAATAAGTAAGAATTTGTTCATGTCATATGTTTTTGCACGCTACCCATCAAAACGCCGAAACAGAATAATTCGGATTCAAATTTAACCAAACAGCTCAAGCATTGGTCGGAAATTGATTCCGTAGCACATCAGAATACGCATTAAGAATTGCCTCCCAGACCATTATACCTTAAGACTGAGTATCATCAAATCAAACTTTTATAGAGAATCCCGAACAATATTTAAGTGAAGGAGTATACGAAGAACTATAAATGTTGCAAACTAACATGAAAATCATGATCAATAATCTCACTCGAACATGGCACGGGGCAGTTAGCTTTGCCCTGATTCTTCTATTTTCCTCCTTTATCTCCACAAACCTCTTCGGTCAGCTCACGGGAAACGTTGCTATCGAAAATGCCACCTGTCACGAATCTACGGATGGGTCAATACTCGTGCAGGTTACGGGCGGTGAAGCACCGTATGAATTTGAATGGAGCAATGGCGTTTCAATGGTTTCGGGAGGAGCGATACAGGGCTATACCTTGATGGGACATTTTGAAGACAAAACCTACTACCGAAGTGACGCACCCGCTCCAAATCTGGCAATTGCTCAAGCAGATGCCCAACTCAATTTTGGCTACGTAGCAAGTATCAATAGTGAAGCTGAGAACACTTGGATATTTGCCAATGGTGCTCAAACCGGTGACTACATCGGTGGAACTGACGCCATTGAAGAAAGTAGTTGGCGATGGGCGTCAGGGGAACCATTTGTATACACCAATTGGGGTGATACAGAGCCAAATAATAGTGGCAATGAAGATTTCATCGAATTTCGAAATGACGGTACTTGGAACGACAGAACTTGGGGTACTGCAGCGGATGATCGATACATCATCGAAGTTTTGGGAACCGGTAGAATAGATAATCTTGCACCTGGTGAGTATACACTTACCGTGACTGATGCCAACGGCTTGTCATCGCAAAGAACATTTGAGGTAGGACCCGATGAAATTCAAATTGATTTTGACGTAACCGCCTCAAGCTCTTGTGATTTAGCGATAAATGACGGCGGGTTGGACGCTCTCGTAACGGGTGGTACAGCCCCCTACAATTACCAATGGAGCACAGGAGATACCGAGGCCGGCATTTCAAACATGTCGACGGGCTCTTACAGCTTAACCGTAACTGACGCAAATGACTGCAGCACCGCTGAGGCGACGGCTGAGATTGCAGTTGATGACAATACAAACCCTACAGTGGTCGTGCAGGCGTCTACGATTTACCTCGATGCCAATGGTGTGGCGACAGTAACGGTTGATGACATCAATAACGGATCATTTGACGACTGTGGAATAGCCAATATGTTCGTTCAGAATCCCGAATTTGGTTGTGGCGGGACTCTACCATCATCTGACTTAAGTGCTGAACTCGTAGTGGAAGATGCTGCCGGAAATCAAGCATCTGCCTTGGCCGACATCATCATTGCAGACACCATTAAGCCCACTTTCAATTTGGAATCTATCGAAATTCCGATTTCTGAGGAGGGCATTGCCATCCTCGACGAAGAAATGCTCATGCCGTTTGCATCAGACAATTGTCAAATTGCCGAAGTAGCTATCCAAGTAGAAGAGTTTAGCTGCAGCCTTGTCGGCGCAAATCAGTTTACCGAGGTGATCGTATTTGACGTCAATGGTAATGCCAAACAACAAACGCTTGAAGTCATCCTCATTGACGATGTTTCTCCCGAAGTATCGGTCAATGATATCACTCTGGAGCTTGATGAAAATGGAAATGTGGCATTGAACGAGGAAGTTGTCGACATGACGATTTTAGATAATTGCTCACCTGCTGAAGTTCTTTTCAGCGTTGAGGAGTTCGATTGCTCAAATTTAGGAAGCAATGAAGCGCAGGTACTTGTTTTCGATTTTGGTGGTAATTCAGGGACGGCACAATTTAATGTGATTGTTGTGGATAATATGGCTCCTGAAATCAGCGGCCCTCAAGTCATTAACATCTGCGAAGGCGAAGAAGTCAACTTTGATCAAATTAATGCAACGGACAATTGTTCGGCAGAACTGAACTTGGTGGCGGGACCTCAAGGAGGTGATACTCCCGCTGCCGGTCAATATACGGTGGAATTTGAGGCAACTGACCCTTCACAGAATTCAACCTCTTTCGTGACGGCTCTAGTAGTAAGTCCAATTGCCGAATTAAATCTTGGCGATGACATGGAAGTAGAGCAAGGAGCAGTGGTGATGCTCACGGCAGGCGATGACGAAAACAACGACTACTTGTGGAGCAATGGGAGTACGAATTCTACCTACCAATTTGTAGCAACAGAAGATGTCACGGTAAGCGTAGAAGTGACCACTCCGGAAGGGTGCACTACATCGGACGAGATCAACATCAGCATTTCCAACCCTCTAGGAATTGATGAAGATGCCATCCAAAACAGTGCTCGTTTCTTCCCGAATCCAACGCAGGGTGAAATATCCATAACGCTTTCTTTAACGGAAGCGGCAACGGATGTGCGGTTAAACATCACTGATTTAAGCGGAAAATCAATTGCACAAAAAATGCTGCAGATAGTCCAAGTAGGTGATGTGCTGTCAGTTGACCTGTCAAACTTCGCCGAAGGGATCTATTTGATTAATCTCCAATCGGATTCATTCAATCTTACGGAAAGAGTAGTGAAGCAATAAAACGAGACAAGAAAACCGAAAGGTCCTGCAACTACTATGGTTGCGGGACTTTTCATTTTCTCTCTTAATTCCCGCTCCGCAGAGCCTTTGATAATTTGCGAATTCAAGTGGAAAAACGGTTCAAAAAATTCCCAAATGCATTTATATTCCTCAAATAGTGATTGTTACGACTCATAATAATCAACCACTCATTGTTAACTACTTTGGTTTCCTATTGAAATAATAGGAAATAACTTCTGTTACTTCGATTCTGTTATAAACTCAAACAACCCAACTTAAAAAAAGAGTTATGAAAAAGTTTTTTTTAATGGCAGCCGCTGCGTTGCTAATCGGCTCTACGGCCAATGCTCAAGATGTTTTCAAACAACAAGGAGGAGAGCAGAACATTGAATTTCTATTTGCCCCATTGGGTGGAAGCCCAATCGGTATTAATGGAATAAAATACCGAAAATTCACTTCAGCATCAACCGCAATTCGCGCTACTGTATTTTTAGGATTTAATAGCGAGAAAGACATTATGTTTGGGTTCGCAGATGGTGACCAAATTGAATTGGAATCTGTAATGTCCGAATTCGACATTTCGATAGCTCCTGGTATGGAATGGCACTTTGCCGGAACTGATAAACTTTCTCCTTACTATGGTGGTGAAGCGCTTATTGCCTTCAGCAGGACGACAGACCGAACCGAATCTCAGCCGGGATTGGAATTTGGAGAAGAAGATGTCGTAGAAGAAACAACTAAAGATGGTTCTCTTACTTTCGGTGTTAACGGTTTTTGTGGAGTTGACTATTACTTCGCTGACAATATTTATTTAGGAGCTGAACTAGGTTTCGGTCTTCAGTTTACAACCGAATTTGACACCGTTCAGGAGTCGGATGCTGAAGGTGCTGAAACCCTTGAAACACCGAACGGCAACTCATTCGGAATTGGACCTAATGTAGTTGGTCAAATCAGAGCTGGTTTCTTATTCTAATATTCCGTACTTTCGGATGAATTAAGAATACAAAGAAATCAACTGTATGAAACGACTGATAAAAAGTAGTACGATCTTGACTGTGGCCACCGGGCTGCTTTTGGTTACCGCTTGTACGAAAAATGATGATGCCGTAGTTGGCCCTCGTTATTCTTCGGTGAAGCAAGTAACTGACAAAGAAACTCAAGAATCGATTGAAGACCTTGCAGAAAAAGTACCGGCCATTTCCTGGTACAACTCTACAATGGATAAGATCATCACATTTGATCCTAAAAATGAAACCAAATCTTTTAGCTTCTCTGACCCTAATCCGGGCTGGAACTTCAGCAGTAGTGATGGAGTCACTTGGGTACCTGCAGAAAGCGGAGGAGGAATTCTCTTCGTAGGTGCTGATGCCTTTGGTGGAAACTCAGGCGCAGGTGGTGCCGTAGTAGCAGGAAACGCTGCTCTGAGCATATCAACCACTTTCTGTTTTTCAGCATCTGAAGAAGCTTTGGGGCTTGACCTTTTCGATTTCGGTGGACCGGAGTTCGATGGTATTTCCGGTGTAATCGGCTTTGCCGGTGACTTGCAAGCTCTCGCAACCGGCGAATTTGAAGATCCGAATGACATTTTCAATTACTTCCAAGGTATCGCTTACTACATTGTTTACGACAATGAGGCTAGCGGAAACTACGACATCCTAAACTGGTTTGACGAGCTTGACGGTTCTTCTGATCCTGACGACTTAGGAGGAAATGGATTTGCTTGGGTTTACGAATTCTCACCCGATGAGTTTGGGATTTACTTCTCAAAATCAGGACAGTTAAATGTCTCAGGAGGATCGATGTCATTCAATGGAGAATACTTTGGTATTGTTCTCGGAAACTTTTTCGATGACCCCGAAGATTCTGAAGACGATGACCTTTTCGAATTTGACTTTGTTGAAGTTGAAGGATTTGGAACCATGGGTTGCTAATCCTTAATATGATTTAGTTGAAAAGCCCTCCTCGTGAGGGCTTTTTTTATTCCCATAAATCGAGCTGACCTTTTGGAGGTCGCTTGAATAAAGAGGTATTGTACTCAGGAAAGCTTCCGTTTTTGAGGTAGCGCTCCCGAGCGATGGACATGGTACGTTTGACCATATCGGCGTAGTCTCCCTCTCCTTTCATGCGGGTGCCAAATCGGCTGTCGCGAACTTTGCCACCGTGAGCATGGGCCACTTGCCGCATCACCTTATCGGCACGGTCGGGATAAGTCTTGCGAATCCAGTCTTCGAAAATCTCGCCGATTTGTCCGTTTAATCTCACCATGGTGTAGCCCACCTTCAGGGCACCGCGCTCGGCCACGGCTTTGACCAAGGGTAGAATTTCGTGGCTGTTTAGCCCCGGAATGATCGGCGCCATCATCACACCTACCGGAATACCCGCTGCCGATAGTTTTTCAACCGTTTGCAAGCGCTGACTGATGGTAGCCGTTCTGGGTTCCAAATCTCGGCGTAGATTCTCGTTGAGGGTGGTAATGCTCAGATTGACCTTCACCAATCGATCGACTGCTAAATCGCTAAGAATATCAATGTCCCGCTGCACCAGTGCATTCTTGGTAATGATCCCCACGGGATGGCGGTACTCCCGAAAAACTTCCAGCAGGGAGCGGGTAATTTTCAGCTTTCGCTCAACGGGCTGATAGCAGTCCGTATTTCCTGAAAGAACAATGGGCCGTGGCTCCCACTTCTTCGAGTCAAGCTTTTTCTTTAAGAGATCAACGGCATTCTTCTTGACCAATATTTTCCGTTCGAAATCGACTCCTGCGGAGTACCCCCAGTATTCGTGAGAGTTTCGAGCGTAGCAATACACGCAGCCATGCTCACAGCCTTGGTAGGGATTGATGGAAAAATCCATACCCACATCGGGACTCTTTACAGTGTTCACGACCGTTTTCGGAAAGACCTCGAGAAAGGAGGTTCGACTCGCATCTTCGTCGGGAGGCAAATCGATTCCTTCCTCGTGTTCGCGGGAATACTCTTGTTTGAAAAACCGGTTGTGAGGATTCAGGGATGCTCCCCTACCCGAATGCTTTTTGCTCATAATTATTGTTTACAAATTTAATTAGCATTCTTATTGATTCCAACCAATTCCCTTTATAATGTTGATTTCGCTATTTTCCCCCTCGCAAATGAAGAGGTACTACTTTTTTATCATTGTTTTTTTCCTTTTGACAATAGTCAGAGCAGGCACATCCGAATCGGAGGTAATTGTATCGCTGAAGGCGGAATTGAGCGATGAAAGTACTTCTGAGGATAAGCTGCGTATATTCAATGATCTCGCTTGGGAATACCATACCAGCAATTTTGACAGCGCCGATCACTACGTTGAAAAGGCTCTGGCTTTGGCGAAAGCCACAAAAAATATTAATTGGCAGGCCGTTTCGATGGAAATGAAGGCCATCTTAATGGAGATGAGCGGCAATTTGGATGGCGCACTGAAACTCTACTTGGAAGTCATTCCCTTGAGAAATGAGCTGGGAGGGGCAGGACTGGAGAACACATTTAACAATATGGCCATCATTTTTCGGGTGCAGGGCAATGACCGCAAAGCGCTGGACTACTTCGAAAAAAGCTATGCACTGGAAGTTAAAAACGGGAACAAAGCGGGGATGGCGGGGAGCCTGAATAATATTGCCATCACGTTAAAGAATCTGGACATGCGCGACAGCGTGCCCCAACTACTAAAGCAGTCGCTCCAACTAGCCGAAGAAATAAAAAGCGATAGACTGGCGATGCACTCATTGATCAATTTGGGAGGATGGTATTTTCAAGAGAATAAAAACGACTCAGCCTTTACTTATTTTACCGAAGCCCTCCGATTGGGTGGAAAAGTGGGAGATAGCGCCTCCGTTTGCGTTTCTCGAATAGGTATAGCCGACATCCTGCGGATGGACGGGAATTATGAATCGGCAGAACGCGAGTACAAAATGGCTCTGGAAATGGCCATTTCACTTCACTCGCTCGATTACCAAACGCGGGCATACCGAAATCTGGCAGAATTGTACAAGGCCAAAAACGAACCTCAAAAGGCATACGAGCAGTTGGAGAAATATCTTTTGCTCAGAGAGGAGTTATTGAGCGAAGAGCTCGTTCGGACCACCAACGAATTGGAACAGAAATACGAAAGTGCCCGAAAAGAGCAGGAAATTGCCGAATTGGAACTGACAGCCGTTGCGCAGAATTTATCCGCAGTCGAAAATCAAAACCAAAAGAGGCTTCTTTTGCTCGTGGCTATTTTGCTTGTGGGCATCTCAGGCTTTGTGACTTACCGCTTTGTTAATCAGCGAAAAGTGGCCAGGATTTTGCGCACCAAGAATGCAACCATCGCAGAGGCACTTTCAGAACGAGAACTTCTCTTGCGCGAGATTCACCATCGGGTGAAAAATAACCTGCAGGTGGTCAGCTCGCTACTGAGCATCCAAGGACGCGAAATCAAAGATGAAAAAGCCAAAAGTGCCATTAGCGAAAGCAAAAACCGAGTGCACTCCATGGCGCTGATCCACCAATACCTTTACAGCGATAAAGAGCTGGCGAGCATTGATATGGAAGAATACATTCCCGATCTGTGCCGAAAGCTTTTCAATGCTTACAAGCTCGATCATGACCTCATCGATTTAAGAGTTGATGTCGAACCCATTTCCCTTGATGTAGACACGGCCATACCATTGGGAATCATCATCAACGAGCTGATCACCAACTCGCTGAAATATGCTTTTGAAGCAGAAGATGAAGGATGCATAGAGATCCGTTTTGCCGAAAGGCAGAACCAACTGATCCTGACGGTGAATGACAATGGGAAAGGACTGCAGGACAAGGAGCGATCGGACATTTCTTTCGGGATGAAGTTGATCCGAGCATTTGAGGAAAAACTGCAAGCGAAGATTGAGATTTTGGAAAACGATGGTTATGGAGTAATTTGTACCATTGGAAAATACAAGAGACATTGGCCGAAAAATACCGCATC
>DATFKV010000157.1:0-2540 GCA_035268465.1 Cryomorphaceae bacterium
ATTTCGGCTGCTTTTTCTATATCTGTTCCTACCTCAGCTTTCACAGGCTGCGAAGGTAAGCTAAGGTGGTTAATAATTCTAGCAGGGAGAGGTCGATGAAAAATCATTGAATGCAGTTTTGGCTAAGACGACCGAAACCCAATCGCCTGCGGCTCGGGCCTTTCCGCTTTGTGCAATTGTTTTCGAACTATTGGAAGAAAAATGACAGGATGATTGATCCTTACGTCTCCGAGCAGGGAACCGAAACCCAATCGCCTCCGGCGATTGCGGTTTTTCATACCCGAAAAGCCTTTCAAGCAAGCTTGAGGCTTTTCGGGTATGAAAAACCCAGATCACAAAAGTGATCTGGGTTTCGGTCATCTAGTGATCGCGACAGGATTCGAACCTGTGACCGTCTGCTTAGAAGGCAGATGCTCTATCCAGCTGAGCTACGCGACCAAATCGGGGTGCAAAAATAATACTTCCTTTTACAAAGACTAGGTTTTGATTCGAAAATCACAAAAAAGCAAAGACTAAGTTGTCGTCGACACTACTTCGATAGCGTTTAGAGTTCCCCCAATACTTCGGTTTTCTATCTCATACAAGTCTGAACTTGATAAACTATGACGATTTATGGTCGTCTTCAGGATCTTCTTTGATCTCGGGGTGGTTTTTTTCAAAATACATCATCATTTCTGAAGGGGTGTCGCAATTAAGCCTTGCCATCATTCGCTCCTTTTGGGTTTTAATGGTGCTGGGCTTCACCTTCATTTTTTCGGCTATTTCTTTTTCCAGCAGACCTTTCTTAAGGTATTGGAAAATGACGTACTGCTTCGGAGTGAAGACTTTTTTCGGATCAAACTCAACTAATCTTCGAAATGCTTGTGAGTCTATAGACGGGCTGTCCCACCTCCACCGAACTACATTTCCAGAATTTAGGTATGAGATGTCTTGAAGTATTGAGTAGTTACCCTCTAAAGATCGGTTGCGTCTCACGCGACAAATTCCAGATGTTCTTTGCACTTTCATATAGCTCCCATCTTTTCTACGTATTCTGTAGGTCAAATAGAGAATCGAATCCCGCGGCATTCCTCTGTCAGCAGAGGAGAGTAGTACGGATTTTACGATGTGCTTCACCACCGGGTAGTCTTCGGGATGAACAAGACTAAATGCAGAGTCGTAGTTGAATTCCGATGTTTCGTATCCCAAGAGCTTTTCAATGTTTTTGGTGTAAGCCACTTCTTGATTGGTCAAGGAAAGCACATACATGGCTTGGTTGTGGATCAGGGGATACCTTCTGTAATTGAACTGCTCTCTTTCTCTTGAAAGTGCTGGATCAACCGTCAAATTTGAGGAAATGTGTTTGAGCTCGTTTTTAAAATTTGAATCCATATCTCCCTTACGGAGTATGAAAGTACAGTGAACTTAAGACAAGATCAAATTTTGAAAATATATCCTTAGAATTGACCTCGTTTTGTAAAAACCGAAATTCTATTTTGATCACGCTTCATTCTCCTCGCATAATAATGGAGGCGAGCATTTTATCTTCACATTGAATGTGGTGGGCAAAATCAGGATAGATTCGGGATTTTTAAGTTGAACTCATATTCGTCCCATTCGATTCTCAATTGTGGCTTTAACCCTTATCTTCGCCATCCTAAGTCATGGGTGAAAATCTTGATTGTATTTGGATCACGGGCGCAAGCTCCGGTATAGGGGCAGAAGCAGCGCGGCAATTTGCCCACGGCAAAAGTCGCATTATTTTGTCTGCTCGAAGCGTCAGCAAGTTGGAAGAGCTTAAGCATAGTTTGCCTCATCCTGAAAAAATAATTGTCACGGCACTTGATTTGACAGACTCATCTTCTATCAGTTCGGCAGTTGATGAGGTACTGAGCAAAGGACTCATTCCAAATCTGGTGTTTCACGCGGGCGGAATCAGTCAAAGATCCTATGCCCTTGAGACTTCTATAGATGTAGATCGTCGGCTCATGGAAGTGAATTATTTTGGAACTATTGAATTGACCAAGGCTCTTCTTCCGGCTATGTTGAAAAATGGAGGAGGCAGTTTTGCAGTTATCAGCAGCTTGGTCGGCCTTTTTGGTTACGGGGTGCGTTCAGCTTATTCGGCATCAAAACATGCTCTTCATGGTTTTTTTGAATCTTTGGATATCGAATTGGGTGATCAAGGAATAAATTCAACCTTAATTTGTCCGGGTGGAGTTCAGACCAATATTTCACTGAATGCTCTTCAAGGAGATGGCTCCAAAACGGGGGTGATGGATGAGATGCAGAGTGCCGGAATGCCCGTAGAAGAAGCAGTGGAAAAAATGATAAAGGGAATTGTGCAAAAAAAACGTCTGCTGATCATTGGTAGCGGGAAGGAGAAGCTCGGCGTTTTCATGCACAAGTACTTCCCAAGTATTTTCTTTAAAATTGCAGCAAAGCAAAACCCTCGGGGATCAGTTAAGCTTTAAGTCATGAGCAAATACATCGGCGGAATACAGCAGATTGGCATAGGAACGGGAGACTTACCTAAAGAGTGGTCTTGGTACCGAAAAAAC
>DATFKV010000158.1:0-8928 GCA_035268465.1 Cryomorphaceae bacterium
TCCGGAAAATAAAAAAGTCCGAAAACGCACCATATTCTTACTCTGGATCCTCGGGCTTTCGCCCGTTATCCTTCTGGCTGCATTGCTTTATTTTGCAGCCAATAGCGACTTGCCCGACACGACGGCTTTGGCCAATCCCAAAACAAATTTGGCCACCCAAGTCCTTTCTTCAGATGCTGAGATTCTGGGGCGTTTCTATTTAGAAAATCGTACCAATGCTGACTTTGAAGAACTTTCGCCTGCTCTGGTCAAAGCCCTCATAGCAACGGAAGACGAACGGTTTTACGAACATTCAGGAATTGACCTGCGAGGAACGGCCCGTGCAGGGGTCTATCTCGGATCAAAAGGAGGAGCCAGCACCATCACCCAGCAGCTCGCCAAAATGCTTTTTACCGAGGAACCGGGAAATGGCATCAAACGCGTTTTCCAAAAATTTCAAGAGTGGATCATTGCGGTTGAACTCGAGAAGCAATATACGAAGCAGGAAATCCTGACGCTTTATTTGAACAAATTTGACTGGATCAATCAAGCAGTAGGTATTCGCTCTGCGGCTAATGTTTATTTCAACACCACGCCTGACTCTCTTCAAGTAGAAGAAGCTGCGATGTTAGTGGGAATGGCAAAAAATCCGGCACTATACAACCCTTTGCGTCGGCCTGAGGAAACGCTTGATAGACGGAATGTGGTTCTGGGTCAAATGGTCCGAAATGACTTCCTGACTCGGGCAGAATTCGACTCGCTTTCTGCTCTACCGCTTAACTTAGATGTGCAGAGTATTGATCACCAAGAAGGATTGGCCCCTTACTTCCGTGAAATCTTACGAGGAGAGCTGAAGCAACTCTTTGCCGAAAGAGATGACCAAGGAAATCTGATCTACAGCAAAGCCGACGGATCACCTTATAGCATCTATAGAGATGGTTTGAAGATTTACACCACCCTCGACTCGAGAATGCAGCGCTATGCTGAAGAAGCGGTAGAAAAGCACCTTGGTGGTGAGCTCCAAGAAGATTTTTGGAATGATGTAGCCAAATACACCAATCCTCCTTTTTCAAATGATTTGACCTCAGATGAAATCAAAAAGATTGAGCGGTCGGCTATGAGGCGCACGCAGCGCTACCGCATCATGAGCGGAAAAGAATGTCCGAATTGCCACCGAAGAGTCAACATTGAAGAAACGAAAGTCGAAGGTGAGCCCCACTACCACTGCACCTCCGAGGACTGTGAAGAAAAATGGAAAGCGGTTCCGAAAGATAGTGTGGAAGTTATTTTCAGGGAGAAGAAGTTCCCTATGAAGGTATTCTCTTGGCAAGGTGAAATTGACACCTTGATGACCCCGATGGACAGCATTCTTTACTACAAAAGCATTTTGCAATCGGGACTGGTAAGTATTGATCCGAAAACGGGATTTGTTAAAGCTTGGGTTGGAGGAAATAATTACAAGCATTTCCAATACGATCACGTAAAGCAAGGAAAAAGACAAGTGGGGTCAACCTTTAAACCCTTCGTTTACGCCACGGCCATTCGTGAAGGATACTCTCCCTGTTACGAAGTACCGAAAGTACCAACAACATTCCGTAAGGGAACTTTTAACCTCTTGGAAGATTACACACCTCACGATCCCGGAAGAGATTATGGCTATCTCGTTTCCCTGAAATGGGGCCTTGCCAATTCGATAAACACAGTGACGGCATGGGTCATGAAGCAATTCGGCCCCGAGGCAGTTATTAAACTCGCTCAGGACTTAGGTATCGAAAGTGAAATGAAGCCCGTGGTCTCTCAGTGCTTTGGCGTAGCCGATTTGTCGCTGATGGAAATCACCTCGGCCAATGCCACTTTTGCCAATATGGGTGTGCACATCAAGCCCATCTATATCATGCGAATTGAAGATAAAAACGGAAAAACCGTCTACAGCATGGAGCCTGAAACCAATGAAGCATTGGATGAAAAAACGGCCTATACCATGTTGAGTCTGATGCAAGGGACGGTCGACGGCGTGTACAATGAACACGAAGGAAGAAGCTTAGGTACTGCTGTTCGGTTGAGGTATGATATACCAAACAGAGAATATGATGGATTTGATCGCAGTATAAGAATTGCGGGGAAAACAGGTACGACTCAAAATCAATCCGACGGTTGGTTTATTGGATTAACGCCTGATTTGGTAACAGGTGTGTGGGTTGGTGCTGAAGATCGGAGCGTCCATTTCCGCAACTTGAAACTCGGTATGGGTACCAATATGGCTCTTCCTATTTGGGGTTATTATATGAAGGCCGTTTACGAAGACGAAAGTTTAAATATTTCACAAGGCGACTTTGATAAACCTGAAGGAATCAGCATTGAGCTGGATTGCGAAAAGTACGCGCGACAGCAAAATATTTTTGATTCATCAGAAGGCTTATCTTGGTAGCCAAAATTTAATTCCCATGAACAAAGTGGTTAAAAATGCTGAGGCAGCTATTGAAGGCATTGCCTCAGATATGACTATTATGCTAGGAGGCTTCGGCCTTTGTGGAATCCCCGAAAACTGCATAAAAGCTCTCTCTGAAACCTCTATAAAAGGTCTGACTTGCATTTCGAATAATGCGGGTGTTGATGATTTCGGTTTGGGGCTTCTCTTGAAAAAAAAACAAATCAAGAAAATGATCTCGTCATACGTCGGAGAAAACAAGGAGTTTGAACGGCAAATGCTGAGTGGTGAACTGGATGTGGAATTGATCCCTCAAGGAACCCTTGCCGAAAGGTGTCGGGCTACAGGGGCAGGAATACCGGCATTTTTCACCCCTGCGGGTTATGGTACCGAGGTAGCAGAGGGAAAAGAAGTACGCGAGTTCAATGGCAAAATGCATATTCTCGAGCATAGCTTCGATCCCGACTTTGCCATTGTTAAAGCTTGGAAGGGTGACACCGAAGGAAATTTGATTTACAAGGCAACTGCCCGCAATTTCAATCCCATGATGGCTATGGCCGGAAAGATTACCATTGCCGAAGTAGAAGAATTGGTTCCTGCAGGGGAATTGGATCCTAATGAAATCCATACGCCCGGGATCTTTGTTCAACGAATTTTTCAAGGCGAGAAGTTCGAGAAAAGAATTGAACAGCGAACCGTGCGCAGTAATTAGCAGGAGGGTCTCAGAACTCATCCTATTTAGAGAAGCCTTATAGAAAAGAAGTCGGAACAGACAGTGACTAAGAAAATCTATCTAAACCCCATTATTGCGGTTTTACTTTTTGCCGTGGGTATGATTACCTTTCCAATCGGTATCATGAAGTACGATCTGAGTCGAATCCCCGGCGATATGGGAGATGCTCGATTCATTTATTACATCCTCGAGCATGGTCACTTATTTGTCACAGGGCATATCAAAGAATACTGGGATGCCACATTTCTTTATCCCACTGAAAACGTAATTGCTTACTCCGTCAATTTGATTGGAAGTCTTCCATTTTATTCTATTCCAAGAATACTGGGATTGGATCGCGAAACCTCTTATCAAGTTTGGTTTCTATGCCTGTTTGCAGCCAACTATTGGTGTTGCTATTTCGCTTTGAAAAAATGGTTCAACTCCCCAATTTTAGCTGTAGTAGGAGCCTATATTTTTGCATTTGGCATATTCAATGTAGGTCAAACGACAAATGCTCAGGTATTTGTGAAGTTTATGCTCCCCCTGATCTTTTATTGGGCATTCAGATTCTTGAAAGATCACGATAGCAAATACTTTCTATTTCTGGCGCTAGGTCTGGTTTATCAGTTTTACTGTGGATTCTACCTTGGCTTTTTTGCCGTTTACGGATTAATCTTCTTATTTCTTTCATTTTCAGTTGTTTTTGGATTGCGGAAATTGATCAACTCTCTCAATCAAGAGCATGGATGGATTAAAATTGCGGGTATTTCCGTTTTCTCCTTATCTCTTTTAATTCCGCTGCTCCTCCCATACATAGAAGCATCAGAAATAGTAGGTGATCGAAGTTTTGACTCTGTTCTCCCGAGTATTCCAAAGCCTGTATCTTACTTTTTCACTTGGCCAGGCTCGGTTTTATGGGGAAGCATTCTCTATGATCACAGTGCGTTCGGTTTTGAGCAGTGGTGGGAACACTGGCTATTTCCGGGTGCATTGTCTTGGCTTGGGGTTTTATTGACCCCCCTCGTTTATATGGTTAGAAAAAGGCGAAACAAGTCCAATCGGCCTACGGTATTTTTCACTTTGGCTTTTTTCCTTACATTGATTTTTTGTCTGAATGTGAATGGGCACACACTCTACCACCTGCCCTATCAAATTCCGGGATTCTCTTCTATGCGTGCCTTGAGCAGAATCATTCATATGGAGGTTTTCTTTTTTGTCCTGCTTCTTGTGTTTTCAGCTAAAGAGCTTTTGTACACCAAAAAATTCAAATGGATAATTTATCTTTTACCCGTGCTTGTAATTGCTGACCATGCTTTTGCTATTAACTATCACATCAGAAGAATCGACAAAGAAACTGCCCGGGATAGTGTTGAAGTGATCAAGCGTGCTATTGTCAATCAAATTGAACCGAATAAATCTATAATTGCCGTTTTCCACAATATGGATAATCCGTCTCATCGCGAAATTATTTCTCATAATATTTCAGCAATGCTGGCAGCTCAGGATTTAAATTTAAAAATCGTCAATGGGTACACGGGCTCTTATCCGGAAGGATATATGGCATTTTTCGATCATACGGATGAGAATACACTTCAGCAATGGCTTGCAAGGAGCGGTGTAGCCCGAGAGCAAGTCCAACTCATTACTTTGGATCGCGTTAATTCAGAATAGCTATTAGCAGCCAATTATTTCTCGAAAAATAAAAACAGCGAAAAAAATGTCTTTAGATAAAACAGGTATTGCGAAAAGAATTGCCCAAGAGCTTCAGGATGGCTACTATGTTAACCTGGGTATAGGCATACCCACTCTTGTGGCCAATCATGTTCCTGAGGGAGTTTCGGTAGAATTTCAATCTGAAAACGGCGTGCTGGGTATGGGGCCTTTTCCTTTAGAGGAAGAGGTAGATGCTGACCTCATTAATGCAGGAAAGCAAACCATCACGGTAAAAAAGGGGGCTTCATTCTTCGACTCTGCCACAAGCTTTGCAATGATTAGGGGACAGCACGTACAGCTCACAGTATTGGGTGCTATGGAAGTTTCTCAAAACGGCGATATAGCCAACTGGAAAATTCCCGGAAAAATGGTGAAAGGAATGGGTGGTGCCATGGATTTAGTGGCTTCCGCCGAGAATATCATCGTCGCGATGACTCACACAAATAAGCATGGCGAAAGCAAGTTATTAAAAGAATGCAGTCTTCCGCTTACAGGCGTAAACTGTGTAAAAAGAATCGTGACCGATTTGGCCGTCTTAGACATTCACCCGGAAGGAGGATTTATTTTACGAGAACTGGCTCCCGGAGTAACCGTAGAGGAAGTCAAAGAAAAAACTGCGGGGAAATTGAGGGTAATGGATGATCCCATCACGATCTCCATCTAAGTCAATCCTCTATTTAAATTGCAATCCTTAAACCTTTCCCCGTCATTTAATCTGACCGGTACCGTTTTGCCTTTCATTCAGTTCTTTTGGTGAAGGTGTATTTATATGTGGAGTGGCTTAAGCCATTACTACTAAAGAGCTCCCAGCCTTATTTTATGTTTCGACCATCATGGAGAGTCACTGCTCTTTCTTCGAATAAATATGTCTTCTGATAAATTACCTTTGTGGGCTATTTCGAAAATATGACTTCACCTATTTCCAAACTCTCTATAGCAATTCCCGCTTATAACGAGGGTGCGACCATTCATCTGATTCTGGATAGAATTAAAGCTGTAGATCTTCCGGACGGAATAGAGAAAGAGTTGGTCATTGTAAATGACTTCTCAACAGACAACACTGCTGAGGCAGTGCGAAGATATCTTGCTGAGAATCCGGAGCTGAACATTCAATTCTTCGAGCAAGAAAAAAATATGGGAAAAGGTGCAGCACTGCATCGCGCTATAAAAGAATCAACGGGTGATTTTATTATCATACAAGATGCTGATTTGGAATACGACCCAAGAGAATACAACGATCTGTTGAAACCCGTGGTAGAAGGAAATGCCGATGTAGTATACGGGTCAAGATTTCTAGGAGGAAACCCTCACCGAATACTATTCTTTTGGCACAGCATTGGAAATAAATTTTTAACAACACTCTCGAATGCCTTTACAAATCTGAATCTCACTGATATGGAGACCTGCTATAAATTGATACGGGCCGACTATATCAAGTCACTGAATTTGAAGGAAAAACGATTTGGCTTTGAGCCCGAAGTCACGGCAAAGCTTTCGCGAATTAAGAACATTCGCTTTTACGAAGTGGGTATATCCTACTACGGAAGAACCTTTGAGGAAGGAAAGAAAATAGGGTGGAAAGACGGCTTCCGCGCTATCTACTGCATTTTGAAATACAATCTATTTCGCTAAATCTTTTTACCTACGGCAATCACAGATAGGCCTACCCGCTTCATTAACATTTTGTCCAATACCTTAAACACCGGCACTCCCAGATTGTAGAGTTTCATTTGGCCTCCGCCAACCGTTCTTTGCCGCGTAACCATTCCGGCAGCAAACCAGCCGGGAATTCCCATAAAATTAAAGTATTGCTTGTGCTCAATCTGCAGATCAGCCCCCCTTAACAGCGAGGTGAGCGACTTTTTGGTATACCGACGGTAATGGTCCAAACCCTTATCTATACTGTTAAACAAGGTTTGGTAAGCGGGCACCAAGATAGTCAATTGGCCACCGCGCTTAAGCAATTTAGTGGCATTGACCACAGCCAATTGATCATCAGCTATATGTTCTACAACATTGAGCGAAAAAACGGAGTCGTACTTTCCAATATGCTCTTTATAGGCCTCATCAAAATCAGGTCGTTCTGCATCCATTTTAACTATTGCACTGAGGTTGCTGTATTTGCTGAATTTATCCTCAAGGTACCCGCAGTAGTTCTCGCGTATATCAGAAAGGGTAATATCATAGCCACCATCAAGAAAAAACTCTGAGATGTTTCCAACCCCACTGCCAATTTCAAATATCTTACCCTGATTGAATGGCTCCACTTCGCTAAACATCCATTTATTGAAAAGCTTGGCTTCTCCGACCGATTTTAACGTGTCTTCGCCCTCTTCATCTATCTCTTTAAATTTAAATTTGGCCATTGCGGTTGTAAAATTTGAGCACAAAACTAAATGTTTCAGCCATAGCCGAACCCATTTCGATGAACAAAGAAACTCTTTGGGATGAGTTCGCTCAAATAGTCGGAATAGAATCTATCAACGACTTTGTGTATTCTGATGCTGGCGAGGCGTATATCGCCCCAGATTCCCCTATTTCCTCAATTTTTCCTCGCCTCATCACGATAATCCGATCGGCCATATACTTGACCACAGACAGGTCGTGTGAAATGAAAATATAGGTCAAATTCAACTCATTTTTTAAATCGTTAAGCAGATTGAGCACCTTGGCTTGAACGGAAACATCCAAAGCGGAGACGCTCTCATCACAGATGATAAATTCCGGTTCAACCATCAAGGTTCGGGCGATACAAATTCGTTGCCGCTGGCCACCGGAAAATTGATGGGGGTACTTTTGAGCTGCTGTGCTCGGTAAGCCCACCTTATCCAAAATACTGTAAACCCGCCTTCTTCTCTCGGACTTCGACTTAACCAATCCATGAACCAAGAGAGGTTCTGAAAGGGCTTCTTCGATCGTTTTACCCGGGTTGAGAGAAGAGTAGGGATCTTGAAAAATAATCTGAACCTTCCTTCGAAAGCGCGAAGGAAATTTTATATCTCCTCCTGCGATTTGAACACCTTCAAAAACCGCCTCTCCTGTATGGGCCTCTTGCAATCCTACCAATGTCCTTCCCAGAGTGCTCTTGCCACAGCCGGATTCTCCGACAAGACCCAAGGTTTCTCCACGTTTCACTTCGAAGCTGACGCTATCAACGGCTTTCAAAAATGCGGGCGCATTTTTTCCCCGCTGTTTTAAAGGAAAGTGAACGCCCAGATTATTTGCTGTGAGTATCACCTCACGGAAAGAAGGTTCTCTTTTTTCAGGCTGACTCTTCTTATGGTTCGTTTCCAGAAAATCGGAGACCACCGGCAATCGCACCGGATTATTGGTCAACTTCGGTCTGCAGGCAAGAAGCGCTTTTGTGTAGGGCTTTTTTGGAGAAGAAAGAATAGTATTCACAGGGCCTTCCTCTACGACTTCTCCTTGGTACATTACCAAAACGCGATCTGCAATCTCACTGACTACACCCAAGTCATGGGTAATAAAAATCAATCCACTGTCGTTCTCAGCGCAGAGTTCCCTGAGTAATTCCAAAATTCGCTTCTGCACGGTCACATCCAAGGCGGTTGTCGGCTCATCAGCTATAATCAATTCAGGCTCACAAGCTACTGCCATTGCTATCATGACCCGCTGCTTCTGTCCGCCGGAAATTTGATGCGGATAGCTGTTATAGATCTCCTCGGGTCGAGGCAGTTCTACTCGCCGGAAGAGGTTAATAACCGATTGATGCGCCTCCTTTTTAGAGGATTTTTTGTGTAAACGAATGATCTCGGCTACCTGATCGCCGCATCTTTGAACGGGATTTAGCGAAGTCATGGGTTCTTGAAAGATCATCGAAATTCTATTTCCTCGAATCTTCTGAAAGTCCTTCTCAGCTTTTAAATCAAGTAAATTGATTCTCTTCGCTCCCTCTCCAAAATGGATTTTGCCCTTTTGGATTTTTGCGCTTGAAGGAAGTAAGCCCATTATGGCTAGAGAAGTCAAACTTTTTCCCGACCCCGATTCACCGACAATACCGAGCGTTTCGCCCTTTTGAAGGATGAAGTTTATCTCTTTCAGGACAGTGGTGAAATTATTATTCTCATCGGGA
>DATFKV010000159.1:0-3594 GCA_035268465.1 Cryomorphaceae bacterium
AGAAAGAAGCATTCGACAAGAATTCAAAACACATATTCTCTCCTCAGTAGAATATGTCAAATGATAGTTTCCAATAATCCAATGAAGCGAAATATTCAGCTCGTACTCACCGACATCGACGGCGTGTGGACCGATGGAGGAATGTATTACGACCAAACGGGAAATGAATTCAAAAAATTCAACACCTACGACAGCGCGGGAGTGCTTTGGTGCCGTATGGCAGGAATCAAGGTGGGAATCCTCACAGGCGAAGTCACCGAAATGGTGAAGCGACGAGCAGAGAAACTCAAAGTGGATTACCTCTTTGAGGGAACGAAAAACAAGCTGGAAATCGTCAAAGAACTCTGCAAAGAAAACGGAATAAGCCTCGAAGAGGTGGCTTACTGCGGTGACGACCTCAACGATATACAAGTATTAGAAGCAGTAGGTCTTTCGGCTTGCCCTTCTTCGGCTCCGAAATACGTTCAAAATATCGTTGATAAAGTTTTGGTCAAAAAAGGAGGAGAGGGAGCTTTCCGCGAATTTGTGGAGGAACACGTTTTGGCCGAAAGGCTCACAGATCTGGTGGCTCAAGCAGCCGGCAAAAAACAGAATCAATGAAAATTATTGCAGAAAGTGCCTACAATCACATGGGCAAATTGGACGAAGTTTTGGCTCTGCTCAAGGCAGCCAAAGAGTCGGGAGCCGATTACTTTACCGTCCAAATCATGGATCCGGTCTCCTTCTCGGATGTCAATTATTCCAAACATCAGCTGTACATCGATCACAATATCTCCTTCGACGATTGGGCAAAAGTGATCACCACGGGAAATGAAATCGGGCTGCCCGTCATCCCCTGCCCACTCGACGAAAAGTCGTTGGCATTTGTTTTTTCGCAAAACATTGATCTCATCAAGGTACATGCGACCGATTTGACCAATCCGCCGTTTCTGAAAAAGATCAAAGAGCGAAGTCAAACGATGGTGATCTTGGAAACGCAGGCGGCCACCAATTTTGAGATCCGCTACGCCCTTTCGATCATCGACGCTCAGGTCGAAGCATTGCTCACCGGATACAGCAATTACCCCACGGAGCTGGAGGACCTCAACCTCGACTCGCTGGATGCTTTGAAAAGCGAGTACGGGCACCCCGTTGGCTTGGCAGACCACTCTCCTACTGTTACCGACATTCCGCTAATGGCTTTGGCCAAAGGCTGCGCCTACTTGGAAAAACACATCACGATTACCCGCAACAATCGCCATTTCGATTGGCAGGTATCGATTTATCCCGAAGAGTTTCGCATTTTGGTAGAGAAGGTGAAGCTTTTCAGCAAAGCATTGGGCAACGGGGTGAAGCATCCCGTCCAAAACGAATTGCCGCACCGCGATGTCTTGTACAAAAAGGTATTGCCCGATGGCAGCATCAAGCGGGCCGACGATGCGCCGAGTTTCGTAGCGCACAGCATCAACGGCTTCTCGATGGACAAAGTCGCCATCGCCATTATCGCCCGATTGAAGTCGCAGCGCCTGCCAAAAAAAGTCTTGGCCCCATTGGGAGAAGAACAGCTTATCGAAGCCCTTTACAACAACATTTCTCAGGCGCGTCGCCCCAATGATGTTCGCTTGGCCACTTCTACGTTGCCCGCCGACGATGAATTGGCGCATCACTGTGCCGACTTGAGTATTCCCGTCTTTCGGGGCCACCCCGATTCGGTAATTGACCGCATGCTTGACCTGGCTTGGGAGTCGAAGTCGGGAATCATTTTGCGGGTCACCGGCGACAATCCTTTCACCAGCCCTGAACTAACGGATGCCATCATCGAGTTGGTGCGCAATGACAAAGTGGATTATGCCCGAGTGAACAATGTTCCTTTCGGCATGTCGGCGGAAGCCTTCTCGACCAAGTACCTCTGGGATCTCTACCTCCGAATGGAAAACCCCATGGTGTCGGAATATCTGACCTGGTTCGTGCTCCTCGACAAAACGTGCAAAAAAGGCTGCATCGACTTGGAGTGGGAAGGGAAAGACCTGAGTTTGAAAAACCTGTCGGTAGACTATCCGCAAGATCTGGAAGGCTGCCAAAAAGTGCTGGACTGTGCGGGGAAGTCGAAGGTTTCTGATGTCACTTTGGAAGAAGCACTACGATGCGCTGACTCTCTTTTGAACGACAAAGAAGACGCCCACATGAAACTCCCGGGTGGCACGTCCATGCTGATTTCTGAATACATTGAACGATGGAAAAATGCGGATTATCACGTGAGAAAAACTATTGCGGTGGAATGAGCGAGGTTTAATTAAGAATGGTTCAATTAAGAATGGTTCAATTAAGAATGGTTCAATTAAGAATTAAAAATTAAGAGTGCTTCAATTAAGAGTGCTTCAATTAAGAATGGGAGAATTGGCAATTAAGAATGGGGGAAGTTCGAACTATGATCTCCGTTTTTTTTGAAGTGTAATTAGGATCGAGCCTAGAATGCGCAAAAGTTCTTCAATATCTTCTATAGCATCGATCGCCACAGATTCTTCTATTTGATTTGAATCTCTGAGGAGTCTGAGCCAATACTTTGTTTCTCGTGCTTCTTTGTAAGCAATATTGAGCTTGTAGTGAAAATCCTTTTCGGTGTGAGCACCAATTCCTTCTTCTATATTCGCTCCTATGGAAGTCCCACTGCGAATGAGCTGCTTGGATAATATAAACTCTTTATTGGCAATTAATAAGTATCCAATTTCGATCGTTTTTAAAGCAAACTGATAGCTCTTATCTTGCAAGACATTGTTCTTCATCACGTCACTTTTTGAGTCAATCTAAAGTTTTAGATCGCAGTTTAAATATATCGGAATATTTTCAATTCAAAATTATCAGCTCCAACCTGAACCTCATAAATATGAATGGAGGATATGGCTTTAACTTCACTTAAAAAGGATTTGGTACATTTTTAATTCTTAATTTTTGCATTCTTAATTCCTTTAGACGCCGTAGTTTAAGCGAACGATTCGAACCATTTTCAATTGAAGAAGAACCTATTAAAGCAATTAGACCTCATCAACTTCCGGGAAGAATTCGGTCGTGAAATCCCTATGATGCGGGTGGGAGTGCGCGAAATCCTGCTCGACTTAACCAAGAAACAGAGAGAGGTTAAAATCAACAGCGATATCGTCAAATCGGTGCAGCCGAAAGAATTCACCAAACCTTTTGTCTTTTCATTCAATACCACCAATCAGCGGGAGGCTTTGATCCCACTTTTTGAAGCCTTGGGAGAAAAAGCAGAATTGATTTCGGAAAACGGAGACTTTACGGACGAACTCCTCCCCGATGCTTATTTGAAAGCTGAATTCCTCAAATACTCGTCCAAGTTGCTCGGTTGGTTTTACGCCTTCAAAGGACGAGACCGCGAAGTGTTCCGCTCGAGGTATTACAACTTCTACCGAAGGCTGGGACAATACAATTACTATAAAAATGCCTTCGAGCAATCGAGAGGAACGGTAAAAGCATACATCGCGGCAAACGATCATTCGGGATTGAGCCAAGTGGGTTTTGTAGCGGCGCGAAAGGGCGGCATCCCAACCGTTTACATCCAACACGCTTCGGTTAGCGAGAAATTTCCTCCCCTATCTG
>DATFKV010000160.1:0-8842 GCA_035268465.1 Cryomorphaceae bacterium
TGGTGACGAGAAGCGGTGATCCGCCTTCTGACATATGACCAATGAAGGTGAAATTGGGATTTCCTTTCAATTTGTCGTAATCGGCTTGCTTTACAGTAAAAAGTAATTCGTAGTCTTCTCCCCCGTTCAACGCACAAGTGGTGGAGTCCAGATTAAAGTCTTCGGCAGCCGTCATCACCGTGGGATCGATTGGAATCTTTTCACCAAAAAGTGAGCATCCTACATTCGAACTCTTACAGAGGTGAAGAATCTCTGAAGCCAAGCCGTCCGAAACATCAATCATCGAAGTTGGCAAAACATCCAATTTTTCTAACAGCTCCACAATGTCTTTGCGGGCTTCAGGCTTGAGCTGTCGCTCCAAGATATAGTCGTATCCTTCCAGATCCGGTTGGATATTGGGATCTGATTTAAAGACTGCTTTTTCTCTTTCCAAAATCTGTAAGCCCATATAGGCCGCGCCTAAATCACCGGTGACCACAAGCAACTCTTTGTCCTTGGCGCCATCACGATACACCACCTTTTCTTTCGCAGCGCGACCAATGGCAGTAATGCTGATCATCAAGCCACTATTCGAGCTCACGGTATCTCCACCGACCAAATCCACACCATAAATTTCGCAAGCGAGTAAAACTCCTGAATAGAGCTCTTCTATTGCTTCAAGTGAAAATCGATTACTCAAAGCCAAATTTACCGTGATCTGCTCCACCTTTCCGTTCATGGCATAGATATCAGAAAAATTCGCAATCGCAGCTTTGTAACCCAAATGTTTTAGCGGAACATAACTCAGATCAAAATGAACGCCTTCGACGAGCATATCCGTGGTCACCAATTTCACATGATCGCCCGCATCAATTACCGCAGCGTCATCGCCGATCCCTTTAAGAGTAGAGGGTTGAGAAATTTTAACGTGCTTCGAAAGATGGTCGATTAAACCGAATTCGCCCAAGTCTGCCAGTTCTGTTCTTTCCATAATAATGTCTTTTGAGGGCCGCAAAGATACGGGATCAGAATGTCTTGAAAGAATTTGTCAATGACCACATCAATAAACAGGTACCGATTCGTTTGTTTTCACGGGACTTGTTCGGTATTTTTGCAATCAAATTTGTTATTTATATTTATTCTAAATAAAGCCTCTTATTCGTCAACATTTGACTAGAGAGACTGTTAGACACTTGAATATAAGCCAATGATTAAAGTACGTGAAAGTGCGAAAGCAGAAGTGCAAAGACTCTTATCCGAAAGTGGTGCAGGCGAACAAGCCTTCATCAGAGTAGGCGTGAAAGGCGGCGGATGCAGCGGATTAATGTATGATCTGGATTTTGACACCGACAAGCAAGAGGGAGATAAAGAGTTTGAAGACAACGGCATCAAGATCGTGGTCGACAAAAAAAGCTACCTCTATTTAATCGGAACCGAGTTAGATTACTCCGGAGGATTAAATGGCAAGGGGTTCTCTTTTGTAAATCCTAACGCTAACCGCACTTGCGGCTGCGGCGAGAGCTTTTCAATTTAAGAAAAACACCATGGCAGTAGACGAGAATCAAATAATCGACGAGGTAACGAAAGCTCCTTATAAATACGGGTTTACGACCAACATCGCATCAGATAAAGCACCCTTGGGAATCAATGAAGACATCATTCGATTGATTTCCATGAAGAAAAAAGAGCCCGAATGGATGCTCGACTTCAGGCTTGAATCTTACCGTAAATGGACCGAAATGATCGAACCCGAATGGGCTCACGTTCATTATGAAAAGCCAAAATTTCAGGAAATTCATTACTATGCGGCTCCTCAACCGAAGAAAAAATTAGACAGCCTCGACGAAGTAGATCCCGAACTATTGGATACGTTCAAGAAGTTAGGCATCTCAGTAGATGAACAAAAAAGACTGACGGGAGTGGCGATTGATGTCGTGATGGATAGTGTTTCCGTTGCAACTACGTTTAAAGAGAAACTTGCTGAACTGGGAATCATTTTCTGCTCTTTCAGTGAAGCAGTTCAAAATCACCCCGAGCTGGTTAAAAAGTACATCGGATCTGTAGTTCCAAAGTCAGACAATTTCTATGCTGCCTTGAATAGTGCCGTGTTTACCGATGGCTCTTTCGCATACATCCCTCCTGGAGTAAGGTGCCCGATGGAGTTATCGACCTATTTCCGAATCAATGAAGCCAATACGGGTCAATTTGAGCGAACGCTGGTCATTGCCGATAAAGGCAGTTACGTAAGCTACCTCGAGGGCTGCACCGCTCCTATGCGGGATGAAAATCAACTCCATGCCGCCGTAGTCGAATTGGTGGCATTGGACGATGCGGAAATCAAGTACTCTACCGTACAAAACTGGTATCCCGGTGATGAGGATGGCAAAGGCGGCATCTACAACTTCGTGACGAAAAGAGGCCTCTGCGAAACCAACGCGAAAATTTCATGGACGCAAGTTGAAACAGGCTCTGCCGTTACTTGGAAATATCCTTCATGCATTTTGAAAGGAGACAATTCAGTTGGAGAGTTCTACTCGGTGGCAGTAACGAACAATCGCCAACAAGCCGATACGGGAACGAAGATGATCCATATTGGAAAAAACACCAAAAGCACGATTATCTCAAAAGGTATCTCAGCCGGGAAGTCTCAGAATTCCTACCGCGGTTTGGTGAAGATCAATAAGGGTGCGACAAACGCCAGGAACTTTTCTCAATGTGACTCCCTGTTGATGGGTGATCGCTGCGGAGCGCATACGTTCCCTTACATCGAAACGTCAAACAGTTCGGCCAAAGTGGAACACGAGGCAACGACTTCCAAAATCGGAGAAGACCAAATATTCTACTGCCTGCAGCGCGGTATCAGCGAAGAGAAGGCGATCAGCCTGATCGTGAATGGATACGCCAAAGACGTTCTCAATAAACTTCCGATGGAGTTTGCCGTGGAAGCCCAAAAATTACTTGCAATCTCGCTTGAAGGAAGCGTTGGATAAAATCAGAATCAAAATAAAATGCTCAATATAAAAGACTTACACGCCTCAATTGAAGGCAAAGAAATACTGAAAGGACTTAGCTTAGAAGTAAAGCCGGGAGAGGTTCATGCCATCATGGGGCCAAACGGCTCCGGTAAAAGCACTCTGGCATCTGTCCTGGCGGGAAATGAAGACTTCGAAGTCACTTCAGGTTCTGTGGATTTCTTAGGAAACGACCTATTGGAATTAGGTCCTGACGAACGCTCTCACGCCGGGGTATTCTTGGCATTTCAGTATCCGGTAGAAATTCCCGGGGTGAGTAATATCAACTTCCTGAAAGCAGCCATCAACGAACGTCGAGAAGCCTTAGGCGAAGAGCCTATTACTGCGAAGGAGTTCCTGAAACAGGTGAAAGAAAAAGCCTCTTTGGTGGAACTGGACAATAAGTTGACCAACCGCTCAGTGAACGAAGGTTTTTCCGGAGGAGAGAAAAAAAGAAACGAAATTTTTCAAATGGCCATGCTTGAGCCAAAGCTGGCCATACTTGACGAGACCGACAGTGGACTCGATATCGATGCTTTGAGAATCGTGGCCAACGGTGTGAATCAACTTCGGAGTAAGGAGCGATCTTTTGTAGTGGTTACTCACTACCAGCGTCTTTTGGACCACATCGTTCCCGACTTTGTCCACGTGCTCTACGACGGAAAAATTGTGAAAACGGGTGGCAAAGAATTGGCCTTAGAGCTAGAAGAAAAAGGCTACGACTGGATTAAAAAAGAAGCGGACGCCGTAACTGCCTAACTATGGATTTAGCAAAAGAGATGACTAAAGAACAAGCAGTATTGGATTCCATGAAGAATTCATACAATCATGCCGTGGCTGATTCTTTCAGCACCACTAGCAGTAAAAGCTTGCTCAATTTAGAGTCGCTGGAATTTCCAACCACCAAAGTGGAATATTGGAAGTATACACGAACCGGGCAGATCGCGAACAAAGCTTGGAAATTCGGAAATCTTGATAACATTGACCTTCCGGAGAATCTCCCCGTAGCCAAGTACCGCATGGTATTTGTGAACGGACATTTTGATACTCAGCGATCGACTCTTCCGCAAGTGGAAGGATTAACTATTCTTCCATTTTCTAAATCGGAAGTGCAAAACTCCATTGCTCAGAGCGAGGAAGATATTTTCAGGGCTTGGAATACGGCCATGCCGCAAGACGGATACTTCATTAGCCTCGCTAAGAACAAAGCGGTTGAAGAGCCTTTGCAAATCGTTTTCCTTTACTCAGGTGAGAATACTATCTCTCAGCCCCGCTCTTTTGTGGAGCTGGCGGAAAACTCGGAATTGAAAATTTCCGAGTTTCACATCCACTCTTCAGGCAGTTTGGCTTTCGCCAATGCGCATTCTGAGGTGATTGTCGGTGACAACTCTCATCTGAAAATGGACATCGTACAACACGGTTCTGAGAAAGGATTTCATTTCCACGAGACTTTCGGCGAACAAGGGAAAAATTGCACCTACACGCAAAACACCTTTACCTTGAGTGGAAACTGGACGAGAAACAACTCGACCATTCGATTAAAAGATGAGCACAGCGAGTGCAATCTGAATGGGTTCTACATTCCCAATTTGAAAGAGCACATCGACAATCACACGATCATCGATCACGAGAAACCGAATTGCGAATCAAACGAACTATATCGAGGAGTGCTTCTGGACAAGTCTACCGGAGTATTCAACGGCAAAGTTTACGTGAGGCAAGACGCCCAGAAAACGAATGCTTTCCAAAGTAACGGAAACATCATTGTTTCGGATACCGCTACGATGAATTCCAAGCCCGAGTTGGAAATTTACGCCGATGACGTCAAGTGCAGCCACGGTAGCACCACCGGTCAGCTCGACGATGAAGCGGTGTTTTACCTTATGGCCCGAGGCTTGTCGAAAGAGAATGCACGAAAATTATTGATCAATGCTTTTGCCGAAGATGTTTTGGAAAAACTGGTCAATGGAGATTTGAGAGAAATCATAGAAGACACCATACAAACAAAACTGGCGTAATTATGCCCGAGACCGCAACGAAATCCATTTCCATACCCGATAATACCTCATTCATTGAGGATTTCCCCATTCTGAAAAGAGAGGTGAACGGGCACAAACTCGTTTATTTGGATAATGCGGCATCGGCTCAAAAGCCAAAACAGGTCATTCAAGCCATTGAAGATTACTACTTCAATGAGCACAGCAATGTGCACAGAGGGATTCATTACCTGAGTCAATTGGCTACCGATCGATACGAAGGTGCACGCGAGCGAATGCGCCGATTTATCAACGCTTCCTTCACCAAGGAAATCATCTTTACCAAAGGGTGTACCGACGGGATCAACTTGGTTGCGTCGGCTTTTTCGAAGGCTCACCTTAATGAGGGTGATGAAGTGCTGATTACCGAAATGGAGCACCACTCCAATATTGTACCCTGGCAGATGGCTTGCGCCGACAAAGGGGCCAAATTGGTAGTTGCAAAGGTAAATGAAGATGGATCGATGGATATGGACGACTTCAAGTCGAAATTATCTGATCGCACTAAATTGGTATCGGTCGTTCATATTTCCAATGCATTGGGAACCATAAATCCCGCAAAAGAAATTGTAGCAGAAGCAAAAAAATTCGGAGCCTATACTTTGATTGACGGAGCCCAAGCTGCTCCTCACGGAGGTATAGATGTTCGGGATATCGATTGTGATTTCTACGTTTTTTCGGGCCACAAGATGTACGGACCTACCGGTAGTGGTATTCTTTACGGAAAGGAGTCTGTCTTGGAAAATATGCCTCCCTACCAAGGTGGAGGAGAGATGATTAAAACGGTCACTTTCGAGAAGACGACTTACAATGAATTGCCTTTCAAATTTGAAGCGGGTACGCCCAATATGGCAGCAGCTGTTGGCTTAGCGGCTGCGGCTGATTTCATGGAGGACTTTGGCATCGACAAAATTTCCGAAATAGAAAACGGATTATTGGCGTACGCCACGGAACGTCTATTGGAGGTTGACGGACTGAAAATTATCGGCACCGCGGAACACAAAGCCAGCGTCGTTTCTTTTGTGGTTGAGGGAACGCACCCTTCCGATATCGGTTCGATTATCGACAAGCTGGGAATAGCCATCAGAACGGGACATCACTGCACGCAGCCGTTGATGGACAAGTTCGGATTACCCGGAACGTGCCGCGCTTCCTTTGCCGCTTACAATACCCTTGAGGAAATTGACTTGCTAACCGAAGGCGTAAAACGCGCCGCAAAAATGTTGAGGTAATGGCTGAATCAATTCAAGAACGAGAAGAAGAAATTATTGAAGAGTTCGAGTTTTTCCCCGAATGGATGGAAAAATACGAGCACCTCATCGAATTGGGAAAAAGCCTCCCCTTGATTGATGAGCAGTATAAAACCGATGATAATCTGATCAAAGGATGTCAGTCGAGAGTTTGGCTGCACGCCGATCGAGAGGATGATACCATCAAGTATTCGGCTGATAGTGATGCCATCATCACCAAGGGGATAATCGCTTTGATGATTCGCGTATTGAACGATCAGAAACCGGAAGACATCGTAAATGCGGAATTGGACTTTATCAATCAAATAGGATTGAAAGAGCACCTCTCCCCCACTCGATCAAACGGGCTTGTTTCCATGGTGAAACAAATGAAATTTTACGCTTTGGCCCATCAGGCAAAACAATAATGGCAATGGATAAAAAGCAATTGGAAGATATCATCATCACGGTTATCAAAACCATTTATGACCCCGAAATTCCCGTGGACATCTACGAGTTGGGATTGATATACGACATCGATATCGACGCTGATCAAAACGTGAAGGTAAGTATGACGCTTACGTCCCCATCATGTCCGGTGGCGGAGTCCCTGCCCAATGAGGTGGAAGACAAAATAAGAGGAATCGAGATGGTAAATGACGCCAAAGTTGAGATTACCTTTGAGCCGCCTTGGGACAAAGAGATGATGAGCGAAGAAGCACAACTCGAATTGGGATTCTTGTAATGAGCGATTTCGAAATTGAAAATAAGGTAGCCAAAAGCGGCTTGGTGGTCATCGAAATGGATGAGTTCGTTTCTGATCGGGATTTGATTGAGATGGATATCGTGGAACAACTCTGGGAAGGCATTGCTCTCAAAGAAAAAGACTTCAGGGAATACGTGGCGACTCACGACTGGAGCCAATACCAAGACAAAGCGGTGGCCGTTTTTTGCTCCGCAGATGCCATCATTCCCAATTGGGCGTTTATGCTTCTGGCTTCCAAGCTGGAGCCCGTTACTTCAGAACTTTATTTTGACACTCCCGAGGAAGCTGAGAAGGCGCGAATAGAAAAAGCTATTTCAGCTCTCAATGCAGCGGAATACCAAGATGCTCGAATCATTATCAAAGGCTGCGGAAAGAAGGCAGTGCACTTCAGCGCCTACGGAAAGTTGACCGAGAAGCTGATGCCCGTGGCAAAGACCATTATGTTTGGCGAGCCTTGCAGCACGGTTCCGATTTATAAGAGGAAGTAATGTAGCTGCAATAATCATCAAAAAGAATTGCCTTAGAGGAGTTGGTTTTGCCTATTTTTGGTTTGTTATGTCTGACTTGGTCAAAAGTAAACTCAACGAATTGCATCGACTTTGCAAAAAATATGATGTACTGACCATGTTTTTGTTTGGCTCGGCTGCGACAGGTGAAGAACACGCAAAGAGCGATATCGATTTTCTCATTTCATTCAAGGATATTTCTATTGAAACATACACAGATAATTACTTCGCACTACACGAAGAATTAGAAGGGCTTTTTGAAAAAAAGATCGACTTGCTCACAGAACGATCTCTCAGTAATCCGATTTTCAAGCAGTCAATAGAGGAAACAAAGCAACTTCTTTATGCAGCGTGACCTGAAAATGTACTTGATTGATATCAGAACTTCCATTGATTCGATTTATGATTATTTAGGCGAATAACGAAATTTTCAGAAATTCGAAGATAGCAAGCTGATAAGAAGAGCGATTGAACGAGAGCTAGAGATAATCGGCGAAGCCACTAATAGGCTGCTAAAAATTGATCCTGAAATTGATATTTCAGATGCTCGTCGCATCGTAAATCTCCGAAATTTTGTCATCCACGCTTACGACAATGTTGATTCCATTATCATTTGGGGTATCATAAGCAAGGATTTACCCTCACTTCGTCGGCAAATTGAGCTTCTGTTAAGCAGAGATTAAAACCCTTTTTAAATCAGTAAGCCCGCTCATTCCTTCCCTCGTAGAAGTTGATAAAGGCTCTATTCACCACCCGATTTCCGCCGGGTGTGGGATAATCTCCGGAGAAATACCAATCGCCTAAATGGTCGGGAACGGCCTTGTGCAATCCGTCCAGGGTTTGGAAAATAATCTCCACTTCGCATTCTACTTCAGGTGGGGTAAGCAGCTTCGAAATTTCTGCAGAAACCTCCTCGTACGTAAAAGGTGTGAAAATTTCCTTCGCATAGTTGCGAATTTCCGATTTGTCCAAATTCTCTTGATTCTTGCACTTCTTGTAAACGTCTGAGATAACTCGTTCCTGACCCGTTTTTTTGAGCAGACTGATGCCCGCTTGGAAGGCGATAAAGTCTCCGAGCTTGGCCATATCGATGCCGTAGCAATCGGGAAATCGGATCTGAGGGGCGCTGGAAACCACCACGATTTTCTTCGGCTCCAACCGGTTCAAAATACGAATGATGCTTTGACGCAAAGTTGTTCCACGAACAATGCTATCATCGATCACCACGAGGTTATCTACCTTCGGACGCACCGCTCCGTAGGTGACGTCGTAGACGTGAGCCACCATATCATCGCGCGATTCATCTTGAGTGATA
>DATFKV010000161.1:0-2089 GCA_035268465.1 Cryomorphaceae bacterium
GCGAAGAAGAATTCAACTCGGTAGCAATGACCGCCGGAGAGGGTGTGGAATGGCTTGCAATCATTCCTGCGCAAGAAGTGGGATCGATCATCGAATATTATGTTTCGGCTATTGCCGAAAATGGAAAAACTCAAGTCAGACCCATCGTGGCGCCCGAAGGGTTTTGGAGTTTTGAAGTCTTGGGAACCATTACTTCCGTGGATACTCAAAAATTGATCAGCATGGCGAAGGTCTACCCGAATCCGGCGATGGATTTGGTAAGCATCCCTATCAATGCTCGGCGAGAATTGGATGTAACCGTTTACATGACTGACATAACCGGAAAAGTCGTTAAAGAGATTCATTCAGGAACATTGTTCGGCGATCGGAGGCTTTCCGTATTTGTGAGTGATCTGGCATCCGGGGTTTATACAGTAGTGGCTGAAGGTGTCTTTGGCAGGGTAGCTACTCCTTTGCTGGTGCGGTAGATTTGGTTAGCCCCATGCGTTCCAAAAGGAAACGAGCATTCATGTTCTGGCAAACACCTTCGCGGAGTTTGTAGTCAAAGTGCAAGTCATCTTCTCTGAATTCCACTTCGAAAGAATAATTCTTAATGGCATCAGGATGATCGGCCTGCATCTCGCAGAGCGATAAATCGTGCGTAGCGATTAAACCGCGAGCAGGCAGGTCGAGCAGCTTTTCCATAAAAAGCCTCGAGCCTTCGGCTTTATCTACCGAGTTGGTACCCTTTAATATTTCATCCAAAATCACAAAGAGCGGTTCGCCCTCTTCTAAAATAGCGGTGAGTTCTTTCAGTCGTTTGAGTTCACTGAAAAAGTAAGACTCCCCTTCACCCAAGTTATCAGCGGTTACCATGCTGGTGAAAATCTGAGTTGGACAAAATCGCATGAGCTTAGCGGGAACGGGAAGTCCGTTCATGGCCAAAATCAAGTTGGTTCCTACCATTCGCAAGTAGGTGCTCTTACCAGCCATATTTGCTCCTGTGACAATGATGAATTTGCGATCACCCGAAATCAAAAAGTCGTTGGGGATGCCTTGGTCATGCAGAAGAATGTGGTTGGCATCTTTAAGCACGAACTCTTCACCCGTCGTGAGTTTGGCATAAGTGAATTCGGGATGGTTGTGGATATAGACGGAAAAGGAAAAAAGGGCTTCCATTTGATGTGCCAGCCCGACCCATCCATCAAATCGTTCTGACCACTCCTTGTCCCAATTGGCCAAGCGTCGGTGGCATTGAAAATCCCAAAGTAGGAGAAGGTTTAAGATGATTCCTACAAATATGTTGTTTCGGCTGTCTATGGCCCCGCTGATCTGCTTGAGCGATTCAATGGCTCTTTCACTCTTATTCAATTCGGCTTTCTCGAATAAAAGCTGAAGGGATTGAGACTTTGCATCGTGACCTCTTAGCAATGACAACGAATCGCTGTAGGCAGCAGCCGTTTTTAAACGCTCTTCGTAGGTGCGGAAATCACTCATGTTCTTTTTCAAGAAAATCATAACGGGAATCGCCGCCAAAATGACCAGTTGAAAATAGACTGACCACTCAATGGCATCGAGAATAAACGCCGTGGTGAGCGAAAGCATAATGATGGGTAAAATGAAGGTAAGGAGAATCAATGCCCATCTCGGATAGGGTTTGATTGACTTCGGTGAAGGTCTCATTGAACTTGATTCCCTCTCCTCTTCGGCTATTTCAGCGCCGGCCAGATAGCGAAAAATCAATTCTGGCTTATCGCCAAACTCTTGGATGAGCTCCCTCTTTTCAAGAATTGCTTCTTGATTGGTCTCATTCCTCCTTAATAGATCTGCCAATATTCTCTTTGCGCTTGAAGACTTGGTGCGATTGAGGTATTCGAAAATGGAGGAAGAACCGAATATATCCAGATCAGAAGTGAATGGGTGGGCAGGATCGATGAATTCGGAACCGTTACCGTATCCTTTCGTCTCGCGGTTTAGAAATGAAATTTCAAAATCAGCATAGCTTTTTACCCGTTGGGCTTTGTCCTTTTCTGCTTTTAAATCGACGTGGCGCCTCACCACGAAGAGAAAAGAGGCGAAAGCCACTACTCCTATGCCTAAGGCCACATTC